>QHXD01000122.1:6386-23929 GCA_003223895.1 Acidobacteriota bacterium | reverse complement strand
CTCGCGATGGTGAGGACCTGTACCGCGTCCTGATCGAAGAAGTGATTCCATTGTATTATCAGCGCGACCATGATGGTTTGCCTCGTGGTTGGATCAGGCGAATGAAGCGAACTATCCGGACTCTTGGATGGCGATTTAATGCCGACCGGATGGTCATGGATTACACTCTTAAATGTTACGTTCCCGCGGCAGGCGGCACGTCAGACAGGGCTGAAGAACACAGGTGACTACATGGCGAAAAAAATCTACGTTGGAAACCTCTCGTACCAGATGACAGAAGCCGATCTCAGTGACATGTTCACGCAGATTGGAGCTGTCGAATCGGTTCAGATCATCACAGACCGCGACACCGGCCGCTCAAAGGGATTCGGCTTTGTGCAGATGAGCGACGACGAGGCTGCCGAGAAGGCAATCGCACAATTAAACGGGAAGGAAATTAACGGACGCGCGCTGACGGTCAACGAAGCGCGTCCCATGGAAAAGCGAGACCGTGGTCCTCGCGGCTCTGGCGGCGGCGGAGGCCGAGGCCAGGGCGGTCGAGGCGGCTACGGCCGTTACTGAGGCCCTTTTTCTTCTTTATCATCAGAAGACTCCTCCTCAAGCCACTCCGGACGCGGCTGCGGTCCTGGCCGAATGCCGGCGAGATCGGGATCTTCCTCGCCCGATCGGGGCGGCGTTGTCGCCCTCCGCTCACGAGCTTCGGCTCGACGTTGCTCCTTTTCCTTTTGACGGTCCATCCGGGCTTTTTCTCGTGCGCGTTTTTGCGATGTAGGCTTTGAGTTCTTGGCCATTAAGGCTCCTTGGCTGCGAGCAAAATTTCCTGTTTTGACGCGAGCAATAATCGACGGTTCAAACGATCCAGAATCCGTCATCTCCAGCTTGCACGGCAGGCAGAGTCCCCGTCAATAACCTTTGCAATAAGAGGACGGAAGATGTGGCAAACGGGAAAGCAGATGTAACAGAAAACGTCCAACCGGTGCGGTTCATCGAAGGCGATCAACCGCAGGCGAAGCCGAAGCCGGGCATGGCTCTATGCCTGTCCGGCGGCGGCTATCGAGCCATGCTGTTTCATGTCGGCGCGCTCATGCGTTTAAACCAGATGGGGCTGCTGAGAACGGTTGTGCGCGTCTCGAGTGTCTCCGGCGGCTCGATCGCTGCGGCCATGCTGGGACTCATATGGAAGAAGCTCGAGTTTGATACCAACAGCAATGCAGGCAATCTGTACAAACTCCTCGTGGAGCCTGTGCGAAGGCTCGCCGGCACCACCATCGATGCGGGGTGTATCCTTAAAGGTATCTTTATTCCTTTCAAGAGCACCCCTGATGAAATCACGGCGGCGTATCGGGAATCGTTGTTCGGCAAGGCGACCTTGCAGGACTTGCCCTCCGATACGGAAGGCCCGAGATTTGTAATCAACGCGACAAATGTGCAGACCAAAGTGCTCTGGCGTTTCAGCAAGCCGTACATGGGGGATTATCGCGTCGGACTGATTCGGAACCCCAAACTGGAGCTTGCCGTTGCTGTGGGCGCCTCGTCTGGCTTTCCGCCGTTTCTCTCGCCGGTTCAACTGACGCTGAACCCGGCGAACTTCGACCCGGCCACCAAGGGTGATCTTCAGATAGAGCCCTACACGTCCACGGCAGTTCTGACTGACGGTGGCGTGTATGACAACCTCGGTCTGGAAACCGCCTGGAAGAGTTACGAGACGATTCTGGTGGGTGACGGCAGCGGTGTGGCCGATGACGAACCCAAGCCAAAGCGTGACTGGCTCCAGCATGTCTACCGGGTTCTCACCTTGCTCGACGATCAAGTGGTGAGCTTGCGCAAGCGGCAGGTGATCGCTTCCTACCAGATGGGCCTCCGCAAAGGCTCCTATTGGGGTATTCGCACCGATATCAAGAATTATCAACTTGCCGATGCGCTCGATTGCCCGCATGACCGGACACTGGTATTGGCAAACACACCGACGCGCCTCAAGAAGCTGGACGACACGCTGCAGGAGCGGCTCATCAATTGGGGATTTGCGGCGTGCGACGCCGCCATCCGTAAACACGTTCGCGGAGATCTGCAGAAACCTCCCGGATTTCCTTATCCCCGTTCCGGCGTATAGTCGCGGGCTTCAGCCCGCGTTTTTGGTGTAAACTTTGCGTGAAACGCGGGCTAAAGCCCGCGACTACATTCTGGAGGCTGAACATGAAAATGGCCGGGTCTGTGGCGATTGTGCTGGCAGTGATTTCGCTATTGCCGTCACCTGCCGGCGCACAGGCTGATCTGAGCGGTTTCTGGAACAACATCTACACGCCCAATCTGGCTACAGCCCTGGGTTCGAACCAGACCCCGAAACAGCCTCCATTTACTGCGGACGGGGCGGAGAAGTGGAGAACCGTCGATACGTCCAAAGATCCGACCGGGCTTTGCCTGCCGCCGGGCCCGTCGCGCGCATTCACGGCTCCGTTCCCATTTCTCGCCGTTCAGCAGAAGGACGCAGTCGCGTTCCTGTTCGAATATCAGACCATCTGGCGCGTGGTCTACATGGATGGCCGCGGTCATCCGGCAGACATCATGGATTACCCTCAGTTCATGGGGCACTCGATCGGCCGCTGGGAAGGAGACACTCTGGTTGTGGACACGGTCGGAATCGACGAGCGAAGCTGGCTGGATACTGCGGGGCACGAACACAGCGACAAACTGCATCTGACCGAACGCTTTCGGAAGATCAATGACGATACGATGCAGTGGACGGTTACATTCGACGATCCCGTGTTCTTCACGAGACCGTGGTCACTGACGCGAAATTTCACCCGCGGCAAACAAGCGGACCGCATCCTGCCGTATACATGCACCGAGAACAATCGGGATGTACAACACCTGCAGCCCAACCAGCCGAACCTGAATTACAAGTATCAGGCGGATCCGAATTAGATCAGGTCTGCTCCTCAGAAATCTGTTGTCGCACGAATACGCGTATTATTTCGAGGCACTCTTCGCAGCTCTTCAAATGTTCGATTTCGGTCTTACTGAGCAACGCCTGATGAGCGACTACTTCGTATAGCTTGCGGTTATCGATGTGTTCGGACTCCATGTCCTACCCCTTCCCTGGGTTCGGAAAACATAGCAAAGTGCGTCAAGGCTCGCAATAGTTATGAACCTCCAGAAATATCTGTAGAACCGGCCACGCTGGTTCCGTGTAGAGATATGCAGCACGTCTGCCAGCCTCATATCTCCAATGGATGTGTCAGATCGGGCCAGGTGGGCATGGAAAAGTTGCAGGATCTGCGCGAAGGCTACTAAATGGAGAAGCTTCCCAGAATCCGCACAAGATCTCCGCCATCCATGATCTGGAGATTCAGGGTCCCTGAAGCTGCAACGCGAAACGCGAAAGTACCGACATTGTCAGTTATGGTCGAGCTGATTACGACGTTTTCTTTCATCAGGATTACATCGACGCCCTTCAAGAACCGGGCGGTACCGCGTTCCAGGACCTGACCCATGATGGACACCTGGGTTTTGCCCGGGTATATTCGCATATCGATGTCGAGCGTTTGTGTTTGAAGAATGACGTTTCGATCCGGGGGTTGGCCACGAACCTGGGTCCCCGTAGCCTGCTGATTACTGTCGTATGCAAGGAATGCGAACACGGTTTGACATTTCGGATCATCTTCCAGAATTTGGAATTCGAAGAGATTGGCAGTCGAACCGTCAGGAAACTCGATCGTATATTCGTTGAACATCGGCCGAAGCGAATCCGGCCTTATGCCTTTGACTAAACCTGACTTGTTCGGAAACAATTTGGCGAATTTTGGCAAAATAAGTATGCGCTCTCCCACCCCAAAACGTTGCATACTGCCCTCTCACCCCTGTACCTTTATTATTACTACATTTTAGGGTCGTAAAGTGGCAAAGGCTGAGCAACGGAGTGGTCAGCTGGAACCGCATGTTCGGGAATGACAAGATCTATCGCATTGAAAAATAACAAACTTGGCTTGGTGCTCGATTTGCATTCTGGCAGGTAGCGACGATGAATATCACTGTGCCCATCCATATCGAGAATCGCCGGCTGTTTCTGGCGGCCGGCGGCACTATTCAGCTCGAAGACTGGGAGCGGCAGCACCTTCACAACTGCGAGGTCTGTCAGGGTGTCTTCTATGTCTTCATTAACCAGCCGATAACCCCGGATCCTGTCCCGAAGAAGAACCCGCCTGCCGCGTAGCGCCGCGAGAGCGTAGCCGGGGGCTGGATGTCCTTACTTTCTCCTGAATTACTGCATTAAACCATTGCACAAAAACGCCCGATCCGGTAAAAAAGCGGGACTGCCTGGTGCTTTGGCCGTGGGGGGACCGGCCGGTAGTAACCGCAATAAACGAGGAGAAAACTGAATGAGTGAAGCTATTAGTGGGGCGGAGTTTAAGAAGCAACTCCGAGAAGGGCGCCCAAAGTTGGGCCTGTTCCTCAATGCGCACAGCCCGACGGTTGCGGAGCAGCTGGCGCACAGTGGCTATGACTGGCTGCTGGTGGACACGCAGCATGGTCCAATGGGATACGAGAGCCTTTCGGGAATGCTTGCAGGAATCGCGAACGGTGGTGCAAAGTCGCTCGTGCGTGTCGGCGGTTATTCCGACCGTCCGAGCATTCAACAGGCGCTCGATATGGGCGCTGACGGTATTCTCATACCTTACATCAACACCGCGGAGGAGGCTCGTCAGGCGGTAAGTTGCTGCCGCTATCCAACGGCCGGGACCCGATCCGTCTATTTTCCCCAGCGGAGCATGAACAGGGACGGACTGTTGGGTTATGCCGGCGCTGCCAATGCAAATGTGATCGTGGCGCTGCAAGTCGAGACCGCGGATTGCATCAAGAACATCGATGCGATCGCGGCCGTGCCCGGCGTCGACATTCTGTTCCTGGGCCAGAATGATCTCTGCATGTCGATGGGACTATACGAAAAGTATAAGTTCCCGGATATGTATACATCGCCGGAACTGGGCGACGCCACCGAGAAGCTGAAGGCGGCCGCCAGAAAAAACAACGTCATTCTCGGTCTCTTCTTGTTCGGCACGGCACGCGTGGGCGAATTCCTCGATAAAGGTTTCCCGTTTATCAGCATAGGCAACGATCTTCACCACATCCTGACGCAGGCGACAACCTACGTTAAGGACGTCGAGGCCGTTTCGAAGGAAAAAGGCCATGCGCCCTGGGCGCGCCGGGCCACTGCCCTCATGTAGCAACCGATGCAACTTGTTGAAAAAATGTCCCGGATCGGGACGGAGTCTGCTTTCGAGGTCCTGGCCAAGGCCAGGGCTCTCGAAAAGCAGGGCAGGAACGTGATTCACCTGGAAATCGGCGAGCCCGATTTTCCCACCCCTCCGCACGTCGTCGAAGCCGGCAAACAGGCTCTGGATGAGGGTTGGACTAAATACGGCCCGACGCCCGGATTCCCTGAATTTCGCGAAGCCATCGCCGCTTACGTCTCGCGCACTCGTGGCGTGAAGGTGAGCGGGGAAAACGTTTGTGTCGTTCCCGGGGGAAAACCGATCATGTTCTTCAGCATGATCGCGCTCCTCGAGGTCGGCGACGAAGTGATTTTCCCCGACCCGGGCTTTCCCATCTATGAATCCGTGATTCGCTTTCTTGGCGCAACCCCGGTCCCCATACCACTCGTGGAGAGCCGCGGCTTTTCGTTCGATCTCGACACGCTTCGCGACCGGCTCTCCAAAAAGACGAAGATGGTCATCCTCGTCTCGCCCGCCAATCCCACCGGTGGCGTCATTCCCAAAGAAGACCTCGCGCGAATGGCCGAAATGTTTCGGGATCGCGACATCATGGTTCTGAGCGACGAAATCTATTCCCGCATCTGGTACGAAACCGAACCGTCTTCCATTGCCAGTTTCGACGGGATGCTGGAGAAGACCATCATCCTCGATGGATTTTCCAAAACATACTCAATGACCGGCTGGCGCCTCGGCTATGGCGTAATGCCGTCGTGGATGGCTGATGCGGTGACCAAGTTGATGGTGAACTCGAATTCGTGCACTGCGAGCTTTACCCAGCGCGCCGGCATGGCCGCGCTAAGCGGTCCTCAGGATTGTGTTACCGCCATGGTGACCGAGTTCCGTAAGCGCCGCGATGTCATTGTGAAAGGCTTGAACGAAATTCCCGGATTCCGATGTTCGGTGCCGCCGGGCGCGTTTTATGCATTTCCCAACGTCTCCGGGACAGGCATTTCTTCAAAAGAACTCGCCGATTATCTTCTGAACGAAGCGGGCGTGGCGTGTCTCAATGGCGCCGCTTTCGGCGAACACGGCAACGGCTACCTGCGATTCAGCTACGCCAATTCGCTTGGAAATATTCTTGAGGCTATAGAACGGATAAAAAAAGTCTCCGGCCGCTGGGGCGCGGGCTAAAGCCCGCGACTAGATTTTGGGATCAACGGGCTGAAATGTAGTCGTGGGCTTCAGCCCGCGTTTACCGTTTTGTCTTGGCCAAAAACCCGTCAACAATCGCAAGGAAATCCTTCGGGTTTTCCTCGCTCGGATAATGCCCAAGCCCAGGCATGGTTACGATTTGCACCTGAGGTAACGTCTTCCGCAACTCTTCCTGTGTTGCGGCGGGAACGATCGTGCTGCGGCCGCCGAGCACATAGATGATGGGCGATTTGATCTGCCGGACAAATCGCCAGAGTTCGGTGGGCACGAAGCCGTTTCCGATACCTGGATCACGTTTCCAGATGACGCGGCCGTCCGGGCGCTTCTTCGAGCCAAAGTGCGCGTAAGCTCGAAGGATCTCGTCGGCAGTACGAGGACTTCCGGTCTTGAGCTGAGCGAACAGCTCATCTTCGGATGCCCAGCCCTTTTCGTCTTCCTGCTTGAGGCGGCTGGTAAAGCCGTCTGCAATTTCACGAGGACGTTCCGGTCCGACGTCTTCGGCAATGACCGCGGCGACGAGATCGGGGTGCAGTCCGGCGAAGACCTGTGCAACACGCCCTCCAGTGGAGTTGCCCCAGATGACGATGTTTCGAAGGCGAAGCTGCTGAGCGAGACCCTCGATGTCCTTGACGTAATCCTCGACGAGATACGCTGCCTTCGGATCCCAATCCGAATCGCCGTGCCCGCGCATGTCAACGGCCAAGACGTGATAGTTCTGATTGAAGTGGCTTGCGATGTGATCGAACGTGTGCGCGACGCGTCCGATGCCGTGCAACATGATCAACGGCTGCCTGCCGTCCCCGCCGAAATCCAGGTAGTGAATGCGAAGTCCGTTCACGGTCACATACCGATCGACGGACTGCCCCTGCAACATCGAGATCACGAGCCAGGTAATCAAGAGCCGGAACATGGTCGAGTATTAAATCGCACGTCGGTGAAAAACACAAAGAATTAGCCGCGAATTACGCGGATTACGCGAATGGGGCGCATCAAGAACTTTTTTTGCGCCCCATTCGCGTAATCCGCGTAATTCGCGGCTAATTCTTTGTGTTTCTCACCCCCCACACGTATTACTTGATCTGGTTCAGGAGCGGAATATCTTTCGGCGCCTTCGCGGCCGGAAGCGACTTCAGGTAAGCGTAAATGTCCGTCAATTCCTGGTCGGTCAGGATCTTTTCCGTAAATGCCGGCATGCCGCCGGTGGGCTGGCGGACATACCGGGTGAGCCCTTGCAAGGTCAGCGCTGTGGCGGCCAGCCGCGCACCATCTCTTCCACCCTGCCCGGCAGTGCCGTGACAGTAGTAGCAGTTGTGCTTCATGAAAAGACGCTTGCCGCTATCGGTATTTCCCGAAGGGGCGGTTTGTGCCAAAGCAACAGCCGGAACGATCAGGAACAACAACAAAAATCTCTTCATACGTCCCCCACGCCTACCGAGGCTGTGAAACCACATCGATGAGAGCAGGTTCACCGCGCTTCACAACTTCGATAGCTCTCTTGAGCGCAGGTCCCAGGTCCGCCGGGTTTTCGATCGGTCCGATACTGAACATTCCATACGCCTTCGCCATGGTCGCGTAGTCGATGTTGGGATCGGTAATGTCATTGCCGATTCCCACACGCGAGACATCGCGTTGCGCCCGCGCGGCCATGTCGGCCACAAACATCCGTTCCTGATGGTAGCTGCGGTTGTTGTGCATGATCGTCAGCAGTGGAATGCGGTGATGAGTGGCGGTCCACAACACGCCCGGAGCGTAGTTCAGGTCGCCATCGGATTGAATGTTGACCGTGAACCGGCCGTACTTCTTGTTGGCAAGCGCGGCGCCCACAGCGGCCGGCGCACCGTAGCCGATCCCATAGGCTCCGTGCCCGCCGATGAATTGATAATGTTTCTTGAAATCCCAGAGCCGCGTCGGCCACCAGCTTTGGAAGACAACTTCGGATACCAGCGACCAGTCTTCGTTCTTGATCTGGTTCCAGATTTCGGCCGACATGCGGGCTGTGGTGACCGGGGTGGCGTCCCAACCCCACGCCGCTTCCTGGAGAGTCCGTTCCTGCAGGCGCTTCGACGCTTCGACGGCCCTGGCGGCGCGCTGGTCGATGACTCTCTTGCGTTCCGGGGTGATCAGGCGTTTGCACGCCTCAATCAACGAAGGCAGCGTTGCCTCCGCGTCCGCCGCGATTGCCAGATCGACTTCGTTGTAGCGGCCCATATCCTGGTAGTTGCTCTTCGTCAGAAGATCGAGCGAGGAGATGGTGATGATCTTCGCGCCGGCCTTGGTGAGCGGCCTCGATTCCATGCCCATTCTGTTCAGAGCCGTCTGCGCATGCGTCACGTGGTAGAAATCCGGAACTTCGAGCGCGAGAACCAGGTCGGCATTCGCGATATTCCCCGTGTCGTACAGTGGGTGGCGCGTCGGGAAATTCATCCTCATGCGGCGGTCTGAAACCGGTGCTTGCAACAGCTCGGCCAGCTCGACGAGCAGATCAAGTCCCTTCGGCGTTCGCGCAGAGCGGCCAGGGACGATCAGCGGACTGTCGGAGGCGACGAGCATTTTGGCGGCTTCGGCTATTGCGGCCGCATCGCCGGCCGGTGGCGAGGCCAGTCCAAGCTTGGGAACGCGCAAACGGCGGCGGTCATCCGGAGAAACCGGCTCTTCCTGCAACACGGCATCGGCGGTTAGAACCACCGGTCCCATGGGGGGAGTCATTGCAATCTTGTAAGCGCGGACGGCGGACTCGCCGAACTGTGTGAGTGAAATCGGATTGTCGTCCCATTTCGTATAGTCGCGAACGATCAATGCCGGATCCTGGACGGCGTGAGTCCACTCCACATCGCTTCTTCGCCACGGACCATCTGCGACGTTACCCAGGACAATGTATATCGGCACGCGATCGGCATAAGCGTTGTAAATGGCCATCGACGCGTGCTGGAGTCCGACGGTACCGTGGGCCATGATCATGATCGGCTTGCCCTCGATCTTGGCGTATCCATGGGCCATCCCGACCGAAGATTCTTCATGACAGCAGGTCAGCAACTCCGGCGCCTTGTTGCCGCCGTAGTTGATGAACGATTCGTGCAGCGCGCGAAAGGTCGAACCCGGATTCGCCGCGATATATTCGATTCCCAGGGACTTGATCACGTCCACCATGTAATCCGCCCCGGGACGATCCGTTGTGTACACGTCCGCTCGTGGCGGCGGACTGGTTTCCGCTGCAACAAGCGCCGCCGCCGGCAGTGGAGTGACCTGCCTCGCCTGGGCCTGTGCCGTCTGCGCCACTCCTGCAGCAGGTTTCGCAACGAGTGCCGCTGCGCCCGCAGCCGCGCCTTTCAGGAATCCGCGACGGTTGACCGATCCTTTTTTCCGAGTCGCCATGGCATGAATCTCCTTTGAGGTCTCGATCTTATGGTGGGTCACTTTTGGTGTCAACTGTGCCGCAAACGCGGGCCCAAGCAGACGTAATTCGGGGACAGACGTATAAATCACCTAATTACATCCAAAGGTCTTGATGCGTAATTAGGTGATTTATACGTCTGTCCCCGAATTACGTCTGCTTGAGCCCGCGTTTGCGCCTACGCATCCTTCCAAACCTTCCGGGCCGTGTCGACGACAAGCTGCAGCTTCCGCCACTGTTCGTCTTCGCTCAGAAGATTGCCCTCCATGGTCGAAGCAAACCCGCACTGCGGGCTCAGCGAAAGATTCTCGAGCGGCACGTGGCGGCTCGCTTCCTGGATGCGTTGAATGAGCTTGTCCTGGGGTTCGACCGCGGCTTCCTTGCTGCTGACGAGACCGAGGACGACGACCTTACCTTTCGGCACGAACCGCAACGGCTCGAATGTTCCGGATCGATCGGATTCGTATTCCAGCAGGAACGTATCGACGTTGAGCTGCGTGAAAAGCTTTTCGGCGATCGGATCGTAGCCGCCTTCCGCATACCACTGGCTGCGGTTGTTGCCGCGGCAAAGGTGGATGGCAAGCACGATGCCGTCCCGCTTCGCGCTTTCGAGACAGAAGTTGTCCACCTTGATGGCTTCGTCCAGAGCTTTGTCGGGATCGACACCCATTTCATCTTTGACGTACTGGCGCCACTTGGGATCGATGTAATAACTGTACCGGGGTGCATCGATTTGAATGTACTTCACGCCTTCGTTGGACAGCGCCTGGATTTCGGCCTTGAAGATCGGCGCGATGTCCCAGAGGAATTCCGAGTAAGTCGCATAGACCTTGTCGCTGATACCTTTCTTATACGCGATGGCAGGGAATTGATTCGCGGTCGGCAGCGTCATCTTGATGTCGCCCGGACTGTGCTGTTTGAGGAAGTCGACCTCGTGCTTCGTCAGACGTTTCTTCTGCTTCACCTTGGACGTGACGATACCCGCCACAGGGTTCGACCCCGTCGCACCGGTGCTCCCCTTCCATGTGCGCGCAACGGCGTCCCCCATATCGAAGCCTTCTACCGCATCAATGAAGTCGCTCATAAATCCGCCGCGGCGGAGTTCGCCGTCGGTGAAAATCTTGAAGCCGAGATCCTTTTGACGCTGCAGGACTCGCAGAATGTGTTTGTCCTCGATTTCCTTAAGCTGTTCGGGACGCGTGTTCGGATTCGCCCGCCCATCCTTCCATTCCTGTGGTCGTAAAAAGCTTCCGACGTTGTCCGCACGATATATAGGCATCATGTTCTCCTTGATTCGAAGGCGCACATATTGTCACGCCTTGGCCTGCCATGCCAAGAGTGTCTGCGTGATCTGCACATCGCAAAAAAATGAAGAAAATTCCTCTGGTCGAGCTCATTGAATGTTTGTTAGCGTACTAAAAGCCTAAGATTATGTCTGAGTCAAGTGCAAGAGCACCTCGTTTCAAAGTTGGAGACAACGTTCTCGCCACGGGACCGGACCAGACTTACCGCGGCAAACAAGGCGTGATCGTTGAAGTCGTCGATGCTCAGCGCGACCTGGTGTACCGCTATAAAGTGCGCTTCCCCGACGATGCGGTGGCCACTTTTTTCGGCTTCGAACTGCAGTCCAAGGAACCTTCCTAGTGTCCCAAGTCAGAAGTTCGCTTAGATATTCGTGCAATATTCCCCTCCTCGCAGAGGAGGGGAATATTGGATTTCCCGGAGTCTTTCGAAACTTGACTCGCCTGATTACTCTCGTCTAATCCCCGCTCAAAAAGTTAAGATCTCCCTCTCATGTTGCACACGCGCATTCTGTTGGGCCTAGTCATAGGGGCGGCGGCGGGGGTAACCGTTAATGCATTCTTCGGCGGTGGTAATCCGCGCGTCGAGTGGGTTGTCGTTCAGTTTACGGAGCCCATCGGCGAACTGTTTCTTCGACTCCTGCTGATGACCGTGGTTCCGCTGGTTTTCTCTTCTCTGGTGGTCGGCATTGCCGGCGTCGGAGACATTCGAAAACTGGGACGGATCGGCTTCAAATGCCTGGTCTACACGGTCGTGATTTCAGCCATCTCGGTGATGATCGGCATCGGCATGGCAAATCTCATTCGCCCCGGGAAACGGGTCGATCCGGCCACAGCGCAGGCCCTGGTCGAGCGTTACGGAGCGGATGCGAGCCGGCGAGTCGAGGCCGCGTCCCAGACGCAGGCGGGAGGCTCGGCCCTGATGCAGGTTGTGCGAACGCTGGTTCCTGCGAATCCTGTTGCGGCCGTCGCGGGCGAGACACCGAACATGCTCCATCTGATGTTCTTTGCCGTCGTTCTGGCGATCGCCATCACCCTGCTGCCGGCATCGGTAACGGAACCGCTGGTGGGAATATTCGATTCTATCTTCCAGGTCTCGGCAAAGATCATCGACATGGTCATGTGGGTTGCGCCCTTTGCCGTTGCGTGCCTGCTGTTCACCACGACCGCGCGGTTCGGTTTCGATCTGCTCGTGGCGCTGGCATGGTTCGTGTTCACGGTCCTTGGCGGACTCGCGCTGCACATGTTTGGTGTGTATTCCATCTCGGTAGCCGTGCTTTCCCGCATTTCGCCCAGGGACTTCTTCCGCCGCATCCGGACCGTGATGTTGACGGCTTTCTCAACGTCATCGTCGAACGCGACGCTGCCAACCGCGCTTCGCGTATCCGAAGAAAATCTTGGCGTGCCCCGCGACATCAACACGTTCGTATTGACTGTGGGCGCGACAGCGAATCAGAACGGCACGGCGCTGTACGAAGGAGTGACGGTTTTATTTCTGGCGCAGCTGGCGGGCGTGAATCTCACGCTTGGGAAACAATTCCTGGTCGCGTATCTCGCCATACTTGGCGGCATCGGCACGGCAGGCGTTCCGTCCGGTTCGATTCCTTTCATCATCGTTGTGCTCACGACGATCGGTGTGAATCCGTCTTTAATTGCGCTCATACTGGGTGTGGACCGTATCCTCGATATGTGCCGCACCACTCTCAACGTCACCGGCGACATCACCGCCGCAACCTACGTCGCGCGGTCCGAAGGCCACACCCTGTGTCCGGTCCTGGCAGATGACGCCGCCAAGACCGAACATGTTTCCCTGTAGCGGCGGTAAGAATTAAACACAAAGACACAAAGGGCACAAAGACACAAAGAAAGCCGGCTTTAACGGTTCTTTGACGCCGGCTTTCTTTGTGTCTTTGTGCCCTTTGTGTCTTTGTGTTTAATTCTTTACTGCCGCTACAGTTATCGGACCGTGATTGCAGCGTCGGCACGAAACCAGTCCGGCTCACCCATGACTTTGAATCCCAGAAAGTGGTAGGAACCTTTTGGCGTGGCCTCCGAGACGTCGAATTTCGCCCGGCCCTGATGGTCCAGGATGGTCTGAAAAAGCTGGACTCGCCCTTCGTTGAAGGTGTAGGTGAGCTCGACCGGCGCATCCCGAAAGCCACTGATTTCCAGTGCGAACGAATCGCCAACCCCCACTTCGCTGCGGGAGATTCGAAGCGTATATGCCCCGGAGTTGTTGTAGGGAACAAAGCCTCGGGCATCTGTAATAAACACATCGGTAGCATCGAGGAGACGCTTGTTTTGAAACCGCAGCAGAATGAGCTTGTCCGCAGGCACGCCTTCCGGAATTGCATCGCCGGCGCTGGAATAAAACACCGCGACATCTTTCGTGTTGTAAGCCATCTTGATGAGTCCGCCGGATGAGTGATGCCACGCCAGCGGTTCCTCGTCGTCGTTAATGTAGATGGTGCCGTTTGAGGGAAGCGCCGGATATAGCCGCTTGAGATCGTCCAGTGAACTCCGGGCGAGCCGGGCGGAACCTCCGAGCCACATGTGGTCTCGAATGTCGGCATGGATGCTGGCGCCGCACACATACAGCAGGCCGCCGAGAAGGACCACGATCGTTGCGGCGGCCGCGGCCGGTTGGAATCTGCGGATATTGTCGTAGAGCCATACGAAAACAGTACCGATCACAAGCGAAACTCCCGCAACCGGCAGAAAAAGGTAGTAAGGCAGAAAATGATTCAGGAGGGGCAATGTCGGCCCCAGCGTGATCAGGAACCACGCGGTTCCCAGGAGTACGACCTTGCGCTCGCGTTTCAGCAGCAGAAAGGCCGCAATAACTACGACCAGAGCACGAAAGAACTTCAGAAACGACACCATTCCGGTTTCGAGATGCCGGTCGTCGGTCATCCAGCCGCGCGGGATGTTGAACATCCAACTCGTGCCATAGTCTGCATTTTCGAGAATCGTCTTACCCAGAATGAGTTGATAGCCGCCTGTTGGTTTAGCCGAGGGTGGGTTCAGCAGTGTGTCGAACGCCACACCCTGCACGTGCAGGTAGCCGACAGCGAACGCTAGATAACACCCCAAAACGACAAAGTGTCCGCCGGCGGCTAAAAGCTGCTTGCGGGACGTGAAGCCCTTGAATATGTGAAGAGCGACGAGGACAAACGGCAACGTTGCCGCCGCCTCTTTCGAAAGCAGGGCGCAGGCGAAACATGCCAGGGATATTCCCAGTGCCCACCGGGTCCGATGCTCGAGATATCGCCAATACGCCAGCGCCGAAGCGATAAAGAAAAAGGTATACAGCAGTTCCGGCAGGTAACCGGCATCGTAAGTGGTGAAGGCATTCGTCGTGTGAATGTTGAAGAAGAGCGTCGCAATAGCCGCTGCCAGTTGCCGTCGGGTAATCGCCAGGGCGAGGGCATAAACGGCGATCGTATCCGCAATGAAGACTGCGTATACCGGAATCCGGTATACGGCGGGGTTAAGACCCAATAAAGGATAGAAGATAGGCTCGATGATTTCGTTCGCCAGCGGCCGGTACCATCCCGAGGGATGAGTTTTGATGAACTCGCGCAGGAATTCGGTTACGGAGGTCGGCCGGTGGTACAGCAGGAACATCGTGTCTGCCTGAAAAAAATGACCGATATTCCAGAAATATAGATACCAATCAACAAGAAGCAGGAAGCCAAAGAAGACCGCCAGCCGGGTCCGTGGGTTCTCCAGATAAGTCACGATCCACCTTGCTACTCGCGTTTTGCCTTGAAAGCAATGGGATTTTCATTTAAGTAAGTACTTACTTACTGCGAGGGGATGCATGAGACGTGTTCTGATCCTGTTGCTGCTGATCGCCGCCGTTGGGGCGGCGTACTACGCGACCCGGTCGAAACCGACAGCGCTGGTTCTGACCGGGATTGTCACGACGGAGGATGTGATTGTTGCTCCCCAGGTTGGCGGACGTATCGGTCAGGTTCTGGTAAAGGAGGGCGACGAAGTTAAGCGCGATCAGCTCGTCGCCGTCATGACGGCGGATGAGCTGCAGGCGGAGCGCGCATATCACGAGCACAATGTCGCGAGCATCGCTTCACAGGTTGGACAGAACGAAGCCCAGCTGCGTTACGATCAGCGCCAGACCGAGGATCGGATACAGCAGGCGGAAGCAAATGTCCAGGCCGCGATTGCTCAGCAGGCCGAAGCTGCCGCCGCGCTGGAGAACGCCAGGATCACCCTGGACCGGACGCAGAGGCTTGCCGAGCAGGGAGTGGCGCCGGCACAGCAACTGGATCAGGCGCGAACCGCGTACGATGCGGCGAAAGCTCGAGTCGATACGATGGCCCAGCAGGTGGAATCCGCGCGCGCCGCGGTGGCGCTCGCCAGGGCCAATTCCGAGCAGATCTCGGCCAGCCAAAGCCGTGTTCGATCGACCGAGCAGCAGCGGCAGGCGGCTGCGGCGCAACGCGCGCAAGTGGACGTGCGCCTTTCTTATTCCGAAGTCCACGCACCGATGGACGGCATCGTTGATGTTCGGGCGGCCAGGGAAGGAGAGGTCATCGTTCCCGGCCAGGCGATTGTCACGTTGATCAACCCCGACGATCTGTGGGTCCGCGCCGATGTCGAAGAAACATACATTGATCGCATTCGCCTGGGCGAACAGTTCAAAGTGCGCCTGCCGTCGGGAGAAGAGCGCACGGGCACGGTTTTTTATCGCGCTGCGGATGCCGGTTTTGCGACTCAGCGCGACGTCAGCAGGATCAAACGCGACATCAAGACGTTCGAAATCCGTCTGCGTGTGGACAACAAGGACCGCCACCTCGCCGTCGGAATGACGATATACGTGGACTTGCCACTGTAGTCGCGGGCTTCAGCCCGCGTTCGGGCCGGCTGACGGAACGCGGGCTTCAGCCCGCGACTACATCATGGGGTCGGGACATGAGTGACATCGAAGTTCAGAACATCACTAAGAAGTTTGGAGATTTCACCGCGGTCGACAACGTTTCGTTTTCGGTCGAGCACAGTGAGATCTTCGGTTTGCTTGGGCCCAATGGCGCAGGCAAGTCCACGCTGATTCGAATGCTCACGACGTTGATTCCGGCGACGTCAGGCTCTGCGCGGATCTGCGGCCACGATGTGGTAACCGAGGCGGACGCCGTGCGGCACGTGATCGGCGTCATTCCTCAGGCGATGACAAGTGATCTCGAGCTCAGCGTTGAAGAAAATCTTCTTATTTACGCCAAGCTCTACGGAGTTCCGCGCGAGAAACGCCGGCGCTTGATGTCGGAGTTGATCGAAGCTGTCGAGCTCACGAAGTGGAAGGACAAGCCCGTGAAGAACCTTTCCGGCGGAATGCGGCGCCGCGTCGAAATCGCGCGCGGTCTGGTTCACGAGCCGCGCGTCTTTTTTCTCGATGAACCAACGACCGGCCTGGACCCTGTCTCGCGAGTGGCTGTCTGGGAAATGCTCAAGCAACTCAAACACCAGCGGGACCTCACCGTGCTTCTCACAACCCACTACATGGACGAAGCCGACAAGCTCTGTGATCGCATCGCCATTGCCGATCACGGGAAGCTCGTGGCGCTGGACTCGCCGATGAAGCTGAAGGCATCCGTCGAAGGTGAGAGCATTCTGGAAGTCAGCTTTGCCAGGACACCCGAAGGATGGCAAGAAAGGCTCAGGGCCCTACCGGAGGTGGAGAGCGTGACGGGCGCGGACAACATCTTTCGAATCGCTACCCGCAACGGCCCGGCCACCACCATGGCCCTGCTCGACGCGGCAGCGCAGATTGGTTTGCCTGTACATTCGTTGTCCGTGCAGAGCACGACGCTTGACGACGTATTCGTGTTCTACACCGGCCGCCAGCTCCGCGACGCGATCCAGGAAGCCTCGCCGATGGACAGCCGTATGATGATGCCGAGGAGGTAACCAACCATGCATCGAGCACTGGCCATTCTTGAACGCGAGCTGCGACGATTTCGGCGCAGTCCCGCGCTGATCGTGATGTCTCTGATCTTCCCGATCATTCAGCTCGTTGTTCTCGGATATGCGTTCGGCGGGCAGGTCAAGAATCTCAAGCTCGGGATCGTCGACCAGGATCACCGGGTGCCGGCCGTGAAGCTGCGTGAGTTGTGCATCGCAATTGCGGCGAATGCGAAAACGTTTGAGACCATCGAGTATACCGATTCCGGCCAGGCGCTCACCGACCTGCGCAACGGCCGGATCAATGGCGTGCTCACCATCCCGCCCGAATTCTCCCAGCGCATGGTGGAGAAGAACGACCCGCGCCTGGCACTCATCGAAGACAACACCGATGGTTTCGTGGCTTCGGCAATGGTGGGTTCGATGACGGGCCTTGTCGCTGCATACAACAACCGCCCGACCGTCAGCGTGGCAAGACTTGAAGGACAGCCCCGGCTCGACGTCGTGGAA
>QHXD01000122.1:0-6335 GCA_003223895.1 Acidobacteriota bacterium | reverse complement strand
TTCATCGACGACAAAGCTCGAGGCCTGCACGAGGGTTATCTGGTCACGCCGATCACGAAGCTGGAGCTCATCACCGGATTCAACCTTTCGGGCACCATCAAGGCCGTCATGGCGGGAAGCGTGTTGATGACGCTCGGATCGATCATCGCAGGTATTCCAAATCCTTTTGAGCCGTTCAGAATGCTCCGGGTCTTCATCGTTATCGTCGTCGCATCGCTTGCGCTGGTGAGCATGATGTTTCTGCTGATGGTGCGCGTCAGCGATCCGCTCATGCCACGAGCCATGTTTGGCGTACTGAACACGCTACTGTTTTTCCCGAGCGGCGCCGTCTACCCGCAGCAGGCATTCCCGGGGTGGATGCAGGCCATCGCCAGGGTGGATCCGTTTACCTACATCGTGCACGCCCTCAAAAGCCTGATGCTGAAGAATACCGGCTTTGAGGCGATCAGCTTCGATCTCATTTATCTTGTCATCTTTGCGGCCGTTGCCATGACCGCCGCCACGCTTCTGTTCAAGCGCACGCTGTAATACAGGTAGGGCTAGCCGCGGAGCGGTGACAGAGTGTAGCCCCGGGCGCGAGCCCGGGGTTTTCTTTCGGCACGATCTCAGCCCCAAAAAACGAACCTCCCCGGGCTTGCGCCCGGGGCTACACTCTGTCGCCGCTCCGCGGCTGAATACAGGCGCCTGGAGTATACTCGCACGATGAATCGCCGCACATTCGCAATGTCGCTGGCCGGCGCCATCTCGGCACACAGGCTGTCCTGGGGGCAAAGTCCGGGAGCCAGGGGCAAGACCGTGTTCTATTCCGCCGTTGGGGGCGACCTAGCGCTTTACAGCATGGACGTCGACGCCGCTTCGCTGATCAAGCGCAACACCGTGACGATCCCGGCCAATATCCAATACGCGTGGCCGCATCCTTCGAGACAGTACTTCTACATCGTGTCCAGCGCCGGTGGTCCGGGTATCCCCAGCAACGAAAACTTCGCCCATGCCTTCAGAATCGATCCAGCCACGGGCGCGCTGACTCCGCACGGTCAGCCGCAAAACCTGCCGTCGCGTCCGATCCACACCAGCGTCGATATGAGGGGCGAATATCTGCTTACGGCCTACAACGACCCCAGCTCCCTTACGGTGCACCATATCAACAAGGACGGAACCATCGGCGACCGGGTGAATCAGCCGAACCAGCTCGACACCGGCAAATACGCGCATCAGATCCGCGCAACCCCGGACAATCAGCAAGTCATCATGGTTACGCGCGGCAACAATGCCCCGGACGACAACCCGGTGAACCCGGGTTCGATCAAGACCTACGGTTTCAAGAGCGGCGTGCTGACGAATCTCGCGGCGATCCAGCCTGGGAGCGGAATGCAGTTTGGGCCACGCCATCTCGACTTTCATCCGACGCAGCCGTGGGTCTATGTGTCGATTGAGAGCCAGAACAAACTCTATGTCTACAGGAGAGAGCCGGCAACCGGGCTTTCGCGCGAGCCGATGTTCGTCAAGGAAACGCTCTCCGATCCGAAGTCTCCTTTCCGGCAGGGTGCGGGTACTGTCCACGTGCATCCCAATGGCCGGTTCGTCTATCAAGCGAACCGCGCGTCGTCCACGGTCGATTTCCAAGGCAGGAAGGTGTTCGCCGGCGGTGAGAACAGCATCGCTGTGTTCTCGATCGACCAGAGCAGCGGCGAGCCGACGCTGATCCAGAACATCGATGGGCACGGCATCCAGCTTCGCACCTTCGCGATCGATCCGAGCGCCCGCATGATGGTTGCAGCCAGCATTCAACCGCTTCCGGTGCGCGAGGGCGGGATCGTCAAGACGCTCAGCGCCGGCCTCACCGTCTTCCGCATTGGCAACGATGGCAAACTCGCCTTCGCGCGCAAGTATGATGTTGATGTCGGCAGCAAGACGCAGTTCTGGAGCGGTATGGTGACGTTGGTCTAGATTCTCCCTCATCCGCTGGCATGCAAAACCAGGAAACAACATCCTTCCCCGAATGGGTTGTGCCGATGGCTGCGACGCTGACGCAGGAGCGGTTCACCGGGCCAGAATGGATCTTCGAGCGGAAGCTCGACGGGATCCGGATGCTCGCGTTCAAAAACGGCACTGACGTGAAGCTTTATTCCCGCAACCGTCTGCTTCAGCACTACCCGGCCGTTGCCGAGGCGATCGCCGGGCTGCCGGTCCGCGATGTGATTTTCGACGGCGAAGCTGCGTGGGATTCAGCCAGCAGGATCGCATATCACATATTCGACATCCTCTGGCTCGAGGGCCGTTCGGTCATGCCGTTGCCGTTCGACGAGCGGCGCGCATTGCTGAAACATTTCCGGCTCCGCGCTCCGCTGGCGCACGTTCCTGAGATCACGGACAACAAACCCTGGGAGCGCGCGTGCAGCGAAGGGTGGGAAGGAGTGATCGCGAAGCTTCGCACGTCACCCTACGAGCATCGCCGCTCGCCTCACTGGCTGAAGATGAAGTGCGAGGCTACGCAGGAGCTTGTCGTCGGCGGATTCACGGATCCGCAGGGCAGCCGCGTCGGTCTCGGCGCGCTGCTCGTGGGGTACTTCGATCAGGATGATTTCGTCTTTGCCGGCAAAGTCGGCACCGGTTTCGACACGAAGCTCCTGCTGGACCTGCGCGCGCGGCTGGACAAACTCGAAATCCCGAAGGCGCCCTTCACGAAAGCGAAAGGGCTGCCACGAATTCGCGCACATTGGGTCCTGCCCGAAATCGTTGTGCAGGTAGCCTTCATCGAATGGACTGTGCACGGTAAGCTGCGCCATCCCCGGCTGCTGGGCATTCGCCACGACAAATCACCACGGGAGGTTGTCAGGGAAACGTGGTGATCACCCATCCCGAAAAGGTCCTGTTCCCTGATGACGGGATTACAAAAGGCGACCTTGCCGCTTATTACGAGATGATTGCGCCCGTCATGCTGCCGCATATCGTTCGCCGTCCCGTCACCATGGAACGCTTTCCGGCCGGCATCGCCAAAAAGGGATTTCTCCAGAAAGACGTGTCGAAAGGGTTTCCGGAATGGCTGCAGCGGGTCGAAGTCCCCAAGAAAGACGGCGTCGTGCATCATCCAATCGTGACTGACACGCGATCTTTACTCTGGCTTGTCAATCAGAACAGCATCACGCCCCACGTGTGGACATCGCGCGCGCCTGATGTGTACCACCCGGATATCTGTGTGTTCGACCTCGATCCGTCTGTCGACGATGCAGGCATGCTGCGCGCCGCGGCTCTTGCGGTTCGCGATCTGCTCGACGAACTCGGCCTTCCAAGCTGGGTGAAGACCTCCGGCTCCAAGGGTTTCCACATTGCCGTTCCGCTCGACGGCAAGGCGAACATGGAAGAAGTGGCTGGATTCGCGCATCAGGTTGGGGCGCTCCTGGTGAGGCGCGATCCGAAGAATCTCACACAGGAATTTCACAAGGTGGATCGAGGGAGGCGAATTCTTGTCGATACCGGCCGTAACGGCTGGAGCGCGACGCACGCGGCCGCATACGCCGTTCGTGCGAAGCCCGGTGCTCCGGTATCCGCGCCGTGCACCTGGGAAGAGTTGGAAAGCGGTCAGGTCGAGCCTCGAACCTTCACACTGAGAAACATGGCCGCCCGCATCAAGGAAGCGGGCGATCTGTGGTCCGGCATGCGAAAACGCCGACGATCACTGAAGGGTCCATTGCTGAAATTGGACACGAAGCAATGAGAGTTTTTAGTGGCTAATTTATCCACACTCGATTGATACTTGGCTCACCCAACTGACACCGGGCGCAGGTAAGCCCCTCAGGAGGAAGTCAATGGCCAAACCGAGTTTAAACCGCGCTGTCCGCCAATTGTTCCTGCTGGTCTCGATCCTGCTGACGTCGATTACATCCGCGACTGAAGCCCAATCACCGCGCCCGAACCTGGAAGGCATGTGGAGCGACGCGCCTAAGACCATAATGGGCGTGTTTTGCCAGGGTTGGTGTACTGACGCAGGAATTAACCGCCTGAATGCGCTGTTGGACGATCCGGCCAACGACTCTCGTCCGTTTGCGGAACTTCAGACAGAGGCCGACACCTATCAACGAGAAAAATACCTTCGTCCCCGGCTGACAGATGCGGCCCTGAAAACATATCCTCTGGATCCCGCGGACGATCCCGGGTTTCTTCGTTGTGAGCCGTGGGGTCTGGCGCGGCAGATCTTTTCGCTACACCAATTAGAGATCCGGCAGCGCGGCAATGACCGAATCGAAATGCGCTATGGGGAATGGGACGCCCTGCGGACGGTCTATCTGGATCGCCGGGCACGGCCCGCCAATCAGGCCCCGAGCCCGTTGGGATATTCGGTGGGTCGTTGGGACGGCGATACGCTGGTTATCGAGACCTCCGGCCTCCGCGCCAACATAACGAGCTGGCGGGGCGAGCACAGCGATCAACTGCGGCTGGTCGAGCGCTATACACGCGCAAAAGACGGAGCGACGTTGCAGCTTACCGCGACGATGGAGGACCCCTGGAGTTTGCGGGAGCCGCTGGTCATCAAAAAGATCTGGCGTTGGGCGCCGGAAGAGAAAATCACGACGTACGAGAACTGCGAGCGCCCAACCGAGTTCAAGAGGGTGAAGCCATGAGACTTTTACGCGAGTGGTTCTTCGTTATCCCGACGGTGGTGGTGTGCGTGGCAGTGGCTAGTGCGCATCATGCCTTTTCACCCGTCTATGATGAAAAGCGAGTGATTACGGTTGCAGGCGTCGTGACTCAGTTCAAATTTATGAATCCCCACGCGATGATGTTCATGGACGTCACCGATGACTCCGGTAAGGTCGTGAATTGGGTGGTCGAGTTCGCCGGCAGGCTGAATCTCTCCGGAGTCGGTTGGACAGCCGAATCCATCAAGGCCGGCGAGCGCATCACGGTGATCGGTAATCCGACCCATACAGGTTCCCAGAGAATGTTCTTTAAGAAAATCGTCCGGGCAGACGGAACCGAGCTTCTACCCGCAGCTCCCCAGCGCCTGACCGCTGTTGAAGAGGAGCGGCGGCAGCGCGCGCTCCAAAGGAATCAACAGAAGTAAGGGTTGGAGTGACGCCAGCAGAAAACACCTCGGAACGAGAACGGCAGTTGGCCCAGCTGGAGCAAATACGCCTGCAGAATGAAAAGCTCGGGCTCGAACTGGCCGACGTCAGGAAAGGGAAGCCCTGGTACCACGCACTGACACAGCTGGTCCCGATAGTGACCGCACTTATCGCGATCGCAGGATTTTCGTGGGGACTCATTCGGTACCAGGACGAACAACAGAAGAACCGGCTCGAGCAGGAGAAACAATCTCTCCGTGAAGAGGAAAGCAGGGAGCGGGAATTCATGAAGCCGTGGCTCGAAAGCCAGCGAGAGACCTACCAGCAAGCCCTGTCCGCCGCCGCAACGGTAGCGAATTCTGACAACGCTCAAAGGCAAAGACAGGCCGCGGAAGAGTTCTGGCGGCTTTATCAGGGCAAGATGATCCTGGTTGAAACGAAGACTGTGAGCGATGCCATGGTTGACTTCGGACATTGTGTGGAGAACTCCAGAATTACATGCACCAGGAGTGAGATGAACGACCTGTCTCGCAATCTGGCGACGGCGATGGCCGAGTCTATGGCCGCGACGGCCAGGATGACGTTCAAAGAGTTCGCGGCAAACCAATTTAAATATACTGCCGGCCGCTAAGGTAACTGTTGCCCTGGGAATTCGCGTCTGAAAACGGAAGTGCCTACTTTGAGGATTCTGCCGTCTGTCCTGGATATGACTGCTACGAGCGTCTCTGCCGCCTGCTCTGGGGGAGGCGATCCTCTCACCGTCCAAACACTGGCAGTAAGATCCGCCTGCAACGGTCTTTGCTGTTTCACCACATCCTCTCCGTAGAGGGGAATCCATACCGCTTCCGCAATTCGCATCGCAGTCTCCGGGTCCGGCACACAGCCGGCTTCCGGGAGCTGCGGCGGCTTTCTTACATCCTGAGGCTCTGGGCCAAGCCCGATCTGTTCCCGGGTCGGAACCAGGCTCAAGCCATGGGCGCGAAGGATTTCGGCTGCAAGACTGTTTGTTTCGCGGAGCATACCAAGCAGAAGGTGTTCAGTACTGATGTTGCGGTGACTCATTAATTCTGCTTCCTCTCGCGCATATCTCAAGATGTGCGTGCATTCATTGGAAAGAGGGAGATCCACCGAAGCGGCCAGCTTTTCTGCGATCGTGACACGGTTCGTAATCTCCCTGACAATCTCCTTGAACGATGGCCAATCGGGAGCAAATCGTAGGACCACGCTGTTATCTTCCTTCAACAGGCCCAGCAGGAAGTGCTCGCTCTCGAT
>QHXD01000338.1 GCA_003223895.1 Acidobacteriota bacterium | reverse complement strand
CCCAAAGGTCACAGGCGCGGCAACCTGCTGCTGCTTCCCGGAGTTTCGGAATAGTTGGATTCTCGGGAATGAGAGGAGCCGCCGTCTTCAGCTCTCGTTTCATACCGGTAGACTTGCAATCCGTGATCCGCATGACTGTAGCGGCGGTCTATGACCGCCGGCAATCCCGCAAGTGTGGACTGTCGGCGGTCATAGACCGCCGCTACAGTTGACATACCGGACATGCGTTCGGTATAAAAGAATCTCGGTGCTTTTATGCAATCGGTTCTTCGCGCCCGGTTGGAATCCGCACTCGGTGAACGGATTCCTTCGCCTTTTACCGATCTCGATAGCTGCGTCTGTGAAAGCGTGCCCACCGGCATTGCCCAGCTCGACGCACTGACCGGAGGCCTGCCCCGCGGCGCCATCACCGAGATTTTTGGCCCTCCTGCTTCCGGGCGGACCAGCGCCATGGTTTCCATCCTTGCCGAAGCTACAGCGCGCGATGAAGTCTGCGCGCTTGTTGACGGCAACGATGCGTTCGATCCGAAATCGGGAGCGGCGGCGGGCCTCGATTTGAAACGTTTACTCTGGGTCCGCTGCCGCAAGCTCGATCAGGTTCTCAAATCCACAGACCTGCTGCTCCAGGGAGGCGGCTTTGGCCGCGTGGTGATGGACCTGACCGATCTCCCGCAGTCGCATCTCCGATCCATTCCACTCGCATCCTGGTTCCGCTTCCAGCGCACGATCGAGAAAACACCCACTGTGCTTGTCGTGATGAGTCCGGAAAGCATGGTGAAGTCCGCGGCAGCGCTGGTGCTGCGAATGGAAACGCGTGGAGCGAAGTGGTCAACGCTTTTGAATGAGGTGAATCTGGATATCGAGATCGTTCGATCTCGAAGGTCACGTCCCTTGAATTCATATGTACGCGTGCATTTACGTCCCCAATTCTTCCGGTGATGTCCTCGCTGCGTTATTCGACTACGCGAGCGCTTTCTCACCGCGAGTGGAAAACACGATGCCGGGCACCGTCGTGTTGGATCTGGAAGGACTGGAGCGCTTGTTTGGATCTTATTCCGAAATCGCGGAGAAGGTTGCCGAGCAAGTGCGGGCCGGGGGGCTGCAGGCCAACATCGCAGTGGCATCGAATCCGGATGCAGCGGTCTGCGCGGCCCGGGGATTTTCGGGCCGCTCGATGTGCTTTCACCTTCGCCTGAAATTCTGGAAACGCTGGATCGCTGGGGGATCCATTCTTTCGGCGCATTTGCAAAGCTTCCCGCCGTCCAGGTTTCCGAACGCCTCGGACAGGAAGGCGTGCGCCTTCACAAACTCGCGCGCGGAGTGGGCTCGCGGCCGCTGGTCGCGAATCCCGAGGCCATACGATTCGTCGAGATCATAGAGCTCGATTATGAGATCGTAACGATCGAGCCTCTGACATTCATTCTTTCCCGGCTTCTGGATCAAATCTGCTCCCGGCTGCGCTCGCGCAACCGCGCCACGCATGAAGTCCATCTCACATTGGGGTCTTACGTCCGTGTTCTTCACCTGCCTCTTCCCATCCGCAATCCCAGGCTCCTCACCAAACTTCTGATCCTCGACCTCGAAGCTCATCCTCCTGGCGCGCCCATCAAACAAGTAAAGGTCGAGGCGGTCCCCGCCAGGCCCCGCATCATGCAAAACGGCCTGTTCGTGCCGCTCTCGCCGGAACCGGAGAAATTGGAACTGACGCTGGCGCGGATTTCTGCAGTTGTGGGTAAGGAGAATGTGGGATCACCGGAGATCCTGGACACCCATCGACCAGATGCATTCCGGGTGAAGAAATTCGGCGTGATGGGCAACGAACGCGGGCTAAAGCCCGCGACTACATTGGGGGCGGGTTGGTCTCCAATGTGTTCGTCGTCCCCAAATGTAGTCGCGGGCTTTAGCCCGCGTTCCATTGCTCTCCGTCTTTTCCGTCCGGCACTGGAAGCCACTGTACAGATGAAGGAGGGCGTCCCCACCTGGATTGCCTTCCACGGTCTGCACGGCCCGATCGAAACTGCAAGCGGGCCCTGGCGCACTTCCGGCGACTGGTGGCGTCCCGATACCTGGGACCGCGAAGAATGGGACATCGAAGTCCTGGATACCCTCTACCGCATTTACTACGACGTCCACACCGATCGCTGGTTCGCCCAGGGAGTTTACGATTGAATCCCGCCTACGTTGAACTTCACGCCAGTTCCGCTTTCAGCTTTCTCGACGGCGCTTCCCTGCCCGAAGAACTTATCGGCGCCGCGGCCGAATACTCCATGCCGGCCATGGCTCTGCTCGACCGCGACGGATTTTACGGCTCACCGCGTTTCCACCTTGCCGCAAATAAAGCCGGCATTCGCGCGCATATCGGCGCTGAAGTCACCTCAACCACTGGTATTCGTTATCCCCTCCTTGCCGAAACCCGCGAAGGCTACCAAAACCTCTGCCGCCTGATGACGCGAATGAAACTCCGCGCTCCAAAGGGCAAAGGGACGATCGCCGAAGAGGAGCTCATTCCTTTCTCGCGGGGACTCATCTGCCTCACCGGCGGCGGGTACGGCCCGCTCACCAGCGCAATCCAGACCAAAACCGGCCATCAGGCTCTCGAGCGTCTGGTCCGCATCTTCGGGCATGACAACGTCTATGTCGAGCTTCAACGCCATTTCGACCGCGACGAAGAAGCCATCAACCAGCAAACCATCGCGCTTGCAGAAACATTTCAGCTTCCGCTGCTGGCCACGAACGGCGTCCAGTATGCCGCTCCGCACGAACGCGAGATCCTCGACGTCTTCACCTGCATCCGCAATCATCGAACACTGGAAACCGCAGGTCGGCTGCTTTCGAAGAACTCCGATCGCCAGCTCAAAACTCCTGTGGAGATGGCGCGGCTTTTTCAGGATCATCCCGCGGCCATCGCCAACACGCTCGAACTCTCGTCCCGGCTTCAATTCACGATGAAAGATCTCGGTTACCAATTCCCCAGGTATCCGGTGCCCGGCGGCGGCACAATGGCTTCATTCCTCCGCGAGCGCACCGACGCGGGCGCGCGCGATCGCTTCCGTCCCTACGACGAAAAATCACGCCGGCAGGTCGAGCGCGAACTGGCGCTCATCGAAAAGCTCGGGCTCGAGGGTTACTTCCTCATTGTCTGGGACATCATCCAGTTCTGCCTCCAGAACAACATCCTCGTGCAGGGCCGCGGCTCCGCCGCCAACAGCGCCGTTTGCTATGCATTGGGAATCACGGCGGTCGATCCTGTAAAGATGGGGCTGCTCTTCGAGCGATTCCTTTCCGAAGAGCGCGGCGAGTGGCCCGATATCGACATGGATCTTCCCAGCGGCGATCAGCGTGAACGCGCCATTCAATACATCTATCAGCGATACGGGGCGCTTGGCGCTGCCATGACGGCCAACGTCATCACTGGGCAAAGTGCTCGGCTTCGATCTGAAGAGCCTCGATCGCCTGACGAGCCTCGTCAGCCAGTTCGAATACAAAGACGCCTCCGACACGCTCGAGGCCCAGTTCCGCATGGCCGGCTTCAATATGCGCGAGCCGCGGATCCGCAAGTTTCTGGAATTGTGCGTGAACCTTCAGGATCTGCCGCGGCACCTGGGCCAGCACTCCGGCGGCATGGTGATTTGCCAGGAACAACTGGATTCGGTAGTTCCGCTGGAGCCCGCCACAATGCCCGGCCGCACGGTCGTCCAGTGGGATAAAGACGATTGCGCGGACATGGGCATCGTCAAAGTCGATCTGCTGGGCCTCGGAATGATGGCGGTTCTCGAAGACTCGCTGAAATTGATTCGAAATCATAGCGGCGAAGAAGTGGATCTCGCGCACCTGCCGCCAAACGATCCGGCTTCATACGCGGCAATGCAAAAAGCGGATACGGTCGGCATGTTCCAGATCGAGAGCCGCGCGCAGATGTCGTGTTTGCCGAGGATGCGGCCCGAACGGTTCTACGACATCGTCGTGGAGGTTGCAATCATTCGTCCGGGCCCGATCGTCGGAAACATGGTCCATCCTTATTTAAAGCGGCGGCAGGGACGCGAAAAAGTGGTTTATCCCCATCCTGCGCTCGAGCCCGTGCTCGAGCGCACACTGGGGGTGCCTCTGTTCCAGGAGCAATTGCTTCGGATGGCGATGATCACTGCCGGCTTCAGCGGCGGCGAGGCCGAAGAACTGCGCCGCGCATTCGGATTCAAACGATCCGAAAGACGCATGAAAGAAGTGGAGGTCAAGCTGCGGCAGGGCATGGATCGGAACGGAATCACAGGCGACGTGCAGGATCAGATCATTCGCTCGATCACGTCATTCGCGCTCTACGGATTCCCCGAGTCGCATGCCGCCAGCTTCGCGCTCCTCGCATACGCGAGCGCCTATCTGAAATGCCATTATCTTGCCGCGTTCACCGCCGCCATGCTCAACAACCAGCCGATGGGGTTTTATAGCCCGGCAACGCTGGTCAAAGACGCTCAGCGCCACGGACTGAAAATCAAACCCATCGATGTGACGAAGTCGGATTGGTTATGCACATTGGAAGGTGATGCTCTCCGCATCGGCATGCGCTACATCAAAGGAATGCGCGAATCGGCCGCTCAGGCGATTGCCCGTGAGCGTGCGGCAACGCCATTCACATCTGTGGACGATCTCGCGCGCCGCGTTCCGGAATTGCAGAAGCGGGAGCTGGTGTTTCTGGCTGAAGTGGGGGCGCTGAATTTCCTGGGTCCTGCGCATCGCATGCACCGCCGCGACGCGCTCTGGCAGGTGGAGCGCGCCTGCCGCCGCACGGGTCCGTTACTGGAAAGAATTGAAGAGCCCGATGGAAGTTCGCCGCTCGAGGTGATGACGTCGGAAGAACGTCTCGTCGCCGACTTCCATGGAACCGGAATGACTGTCGGCCCGCATCCGATGGCTTATTACCGCGTAGAGCTGAACGCCATGGGCGTCCTCCGCGCCATCGATCTTGGCGGTGTCCGCAACGGCACCTGGGTCCGTGTTGCGGGCGCCGTTATCGCACGCCAGCGTCCGGGCACCGCAAAAGGTTTCGTCTTCCTCAGCCTCGAAGATGAAACCGGCATCTCCAACGCGATCATCACCCCCGACGTTTTCGCTGAGCACCGCTTCACCATCGTCGACGGCAAATTCCTCCTTGTCGAAGGCCGCCTGCAAAATGTCGACAACGTCATCTCTGTGAAAGCCGATCGCGTGGAGATCCTGCCCGTCAGCAACGCAGCGGTCACCTCACACGATTTTCATTAGCCGCGGAAATTTTGAAATTGGACGAATCCTGCATCTCAAATCCGAAATCCGAAATCTCCAATTGGACGGGCAACCCCGCACGAGGTCAGTCCAATCAGAGATTTCGGATTTCGGATTTGAGATGCAGGATTCGTTCAATTTCAAAATTTCCCGCTCCGCGGCTGCTACGCCACGCCCAAAGCGCGGAGGATCTGCACGCTCGCGACGGCGAGGATGTAGCCCACACCGGTGTAGAACGCCAGTTGCAGGCCGGCCAGGCGCCAGGAATTCGTTTCCCGGCGAACCACGGCAACGGTGGAGAAACACTGAAGCGAGAAGAAAAAGAAGACAATCAGGCCAAAAATGCTGGACGGAGTGAAAATCAGCTGCGATGTGCCGGGGAATGTGGCGGTGCGCATTTGTTCGAGCAGCCCGGCCTGCGCGGTTTGATCGTCATCGCCATCGACGTGAAAGACGATAGCCATGGAGCTGACGAAGACTTCCCGTGCTGCAAAAGCGGAGATCAAACCGACCCCGACGCGCCAGTCCACACCCATCGGGCGCAGCGCGGGTTCCATCTTGTGACCAAGCTGAGCCGCAACCGAGGTTTCCATTTTCGCGGGCGTGACAATCGATTGCGAGCTGAAGGCGAAATTGGACAGCAACCACAGGCACGCCGAGACGGTCATGATCGGCACGCCTGCGCGCCGGAGGTAGGAAGATCCCCGAGCCCATGTCATGCGAAGGATCGGCTTCCACCGGGGCGAGCGGTACACGGGCAGTTCCATCGCAAGAAGCGACGGTTTGCGATAGTCGAATACCAGCCGGCTTGCCAGTCCTGCGGTCAATGAAGCAATCAACAGGCTGCCAACATAGATTGCGGCAAGACTCAATCCCTGCTTCCAGGCCGAGCCTGCCGGCAACAGAGCGGACAACAGCAACGCGTACACGGGCAGCCGCGCGCTGCAGCTCATCAGTGGAATGATCCAGATCGTGAGCAGCCTTTCCCGCCGGGCGGGAATTGCTCGTGCGGCAAGAACGGCCGGAATGGCGCATGCAAAACCCGAAAGCATCGGCACAAAGGATCGGCCGTGCAAACCAAGATAGGAAAGCGGCCGGTCCACGAGTGTCGCTCCACGGGCGAGGTAACCCGAGTCTTCCAGCAGCGTCATCAGGAAAAACAGAATCATGATCTGCGGGAAGAACACCGCAACAGCCCCAATTCCGCCAACGATGCCTTGAGCGAGGAAGCGGCTGATCACCGAATCCGGCAGCACTCGAAGGAGCAGATCGCCGGCATCTGAGAAGCCCGCGTCGATCAGGTCCATAAATGGCTGCGCGGCCCAGAAGATCGCTGCGAACAGTGATATCAGGACAACGAAGAAAACCGGAAAGCCCCAGTATCGATGCAGCACGATTCTGTCGATTCGAGCTGTAGGGGAATCCATTCCAACCGAAAGCCGGCCGGCCCGGCGAACGGCATGGCTGCGCTGCAGCAGTTCCCGAATCAGTTTGAACGCGGAAACCGGCTCGTCCGGAAGCCGCGCAAGGGCACTGCCGATCGGCGGAGCGTCCGCGAAGGCGTGGACGGTCTTCACCAGTTCCGGTACGCCTCCGCCGGTTCGCGGATCTACCGGCACAACCGGCACACCAAGCGCCCGCGCCAGCTTTTCCACATCGACGGATTGATCGCTCTGCCGCAGGAGATCCATCATCGTCAGCGCAACAACGACGGCTTTTCCCTGCTTTGCCACAAAACCAGCAAACTTCAGGTGCCGCTCGAGCTGCGTCGCATCCACCACGAGCACAAAGGCGTCCGGCCGCACGCGCTCGTGATTTCCTTCGATGACGCGGCATGCGAGTTCTTCTTCGGGCGATGGCGCAACCGGACTGTGAACACCGGGCAGATCGACGACGTTCAGCGTGCAGCCAAACTCGGCCTTGCTCTTACCGCGCAGAAGCGAAACCGTGACCCCGGGATAATTTGCGGTCTTGAAGTTTCCGCCCGTGATGGCGTTCATGAGGGTGGTTTTGCCGGAATTCGGCATCCCCACCAGGCAGACCGTCAACTCCCTGGTTTGATCTTCGACTTCCTGGATGCGAGTGGTCATTCTGTTACTGGCCGCTCATTCAACAAAGATCCACGCGGCTTCGCGCTTGCGAAGTGCCAGCAGGGCGCCTCGAACGCGGATAACAAGCGGATCGCCCAGGGGGGCGGCATGTGTGACGATGACTTCTTCGCCAGGCGTGAAACCCAGGTCCAGCAGACGATTGCACTCTTCGTGTGGACCTTCGAGCCGCTCGATACGCCACCAGCGATTGAGCGGGACTTCGGAAAGGCTTCGCGCCGGCGCCGATTCCGTCTCTAAATGAAAATGACTATCATTTTCAACTTTCACAGGCTCCTACTATGCGACATATCCGGGAATGAAATCAAGCAGGATTTCGTAATTCGGGGACAGACGTATAAATCACCTAATTAGCTTTCAAAGACAGGCTTACTTGCTAATTAGGTGATTTATACGTCTGTCCCCGAATTACGTTCCTACGGGATGAACTCTCCACCCTTCATGACCTTGGAGATCTTGCGGGTATTCTTGATATCGGCCAGCGGATCGGCGTCCAGGATGACCAGGTCGGCGAACTTGCCGCGCTCGAGAGTTCCAAGGTCCGCCTGCTTGCCCATGACGGCGGCGGCATTCTTCGTGGCGGAGACGATGATGTCCATAGGGCGCATCCCCGCCCCCAGCATCAATTCGAATTCTCGATGAAGCGCCGGACCGTGAAGCGTCCCGATGTTTCCTGCATCGGTCGCCCCGACAATACGCACGCCCGCACTTTCCAGCAGCATGAGATTGTCGTATGCGATCGGGCGTCTCGGTGGCGAAGGCAGACGTGGAATGCCGCCAGGAATTTCGTTGGGAGGAATCTTCGCCAGATCCGACCAGGTTGCGATGACTTCGGGATCGCCAAGTGGCGGTAGCCGTCCTCGACGAAGAGCGTAGTCATATAAAGAATGTCGCGATTCTTCACGAGGTCGATGAACTCCGTGTCGACAAGACGATCTTCAACACTGTGTACAAGAATGTCGGCGCCTGCCCGCACCATGGCTTTAGCCGTTTCCAGCTCCGTCGCATGCGCCGCAACGCGCACGTTGCGCGCCTTGCTCTCCTGAATCGCGGCGGACATGATCTGAAGCTGCTGCTGAAAGTTGTCACCCGGATGACGAATGAACAGGATCTTGATCAGATCCGGTTTGCGATCGAGTTGACGCCGTACAAGGTCTCGAGCCTCGGCTGGAGAACTGGGTTTAATGACATCCGGATCGTTCGTCGGAAGAGTGGCGGGAGCATCCGTAGAAATCAGCGGCCCGGCGATCGCAACACGGGGGGCGTTCTTCGTGGCCGCGGCGATGTCGCGCATTTCGAAATTCCACATCGGCCCACCGCAGTCGACCACTCCCGTGATACCGGACAGGACATAGTGCTCGAATGTGAATGGCAGGCGCTGCTTGATCCATGCAAGCTCCTGGTCGTAAGGACGCCACTTCCGGAGATCGATCATGTCCGGACGCGTGTAAAGCCCGCCGGACTGCCCGATGTGCACGTGGGCATCGATCAGGCCGGGAATAATCCATTTGCCTCTCGCGTCGACGACCTGTGCGCCCGAAGGGACGCGGACCTCGGCGCGTGGACCGATAGCGGTGATGCGTCCGCCCTGAATGACGATCGCTCCATTTCGGATGGCGGGCAGGCCGGTGCCTGTGATGATCGTCGCGCCCTGAATGGCAGTGACTCCGGCCGGTTGTTGAGCAGCAAGAGCCGAAGCAAGAACCAGGAATGCCGGCACGCAGCTAATCTTCCACGTACTCATGTTTGCCTTCCTCGAGCAGGATTTGAATTCCCTTCTGCGCCATGAACGGAAACATCACCAGGGCACCGAGCGGGTCGCCCCATCTTAAGGCCATTCCGATGTTCAGTAGCAGCGCAATGAGCAGGACCATCGACAGGTAGGAATTTCCGAACGTGAAAATCGCGGCAGACTTCAGCGCCTGGCTGCGTAACTCGACAGCCAGCGTCTTCATGTAGGAACCGACGATGGGGATGACAAGCATGGATACGGCCGCCAGAACGATACCCAGGACGCTTCCTGCCGCGCGATCCCCTCTCCACAACATCGCGCCACCCAGGTATACAGCGCCGGCGGAAGCGGCCAGGTATCCGAATGCGACGAATCGATTCCGCCACTCCCGCTCGATGCGCGCGGCCAGGCAGACAGCCGCAATCGCGCTAACCAGGGCATCGAGGCCAAAAGACATCAGTGCGGCCGAGTTTGTGGACATCCACAGCAGGAGCGATGCCGTGAATTGGAGGAGATGAAAGACGGCGGTGAATAAGGCCAGATGGAAGAATTGGCGAATCCACGTCTCGTGCTCGTCCGCTTGGGGAATGCTCATGTGTAGAGTGAGCACGTAGCCGTGGGCTTTATGCCCGCGTTCAAGTACCTTCAGAGAATTCTTCTGGCGGTACTTGAACGCGGGCATAAAGCCCACGGCTACGTGCATTCGACAACTTGACTCACCTAGTATGCTCTCGCAAAAATCACACGGCGTTCCGAGCGGCCGCCGCACTTGAGGCACTTTCCTTCCTCGGGCTCAGACTTCATTGGGATGCAGCGAATCGTGGCCTTGGTCTCGTCTTTGATGCGTTCTTCGCATTCGGCAGAGCCGCACCAATGGCACCAGAGGAAACCGCCCGGACCATCCAGGATCTCAACAAACTTCTTGTAATCATCAACGCGGTGGCTGTTCTTTTCTC
>QHXD01000337.1 GCA_003223895.1 Acidobacteriota bacterium | reverse complement strand
CAAGATGGTTGGCGGCACCAAGGTCCTTCGACAAACGATCAGCCGCGAAGACGCTCTGATCGCGCATACACGCAAGAACGCGTACTTCCATTTCCAGGAGAACAATCTCGGCTCGATCCAGCCGGGCAAGCTCGCGGACATGGTTGTGCTCGATCGCGATTACCTGACCGTTCCGGCGGACCAGATCAAAGACATCAAACCGACGATGACAATGGTTGGCGGCAAAATCGTCTACGACGCCGCTGAGGCACGATAATGCGGGCAACTCTCGAAGAAACTTCGAAAAGTGAAAAACAGCCTAAGAAAGCTTTCTATCGAAATCTGTGGGTGCAAGTTCTGGCCGCCGTCGCGATCGCGATTGTGCTTGGCTATTTCCGGCCCAATACAGCGGTAGCCATGCGGCCGCTGGGCGATGCGTTCATACGGCTCATCTCGATGATCATCACATTGGTGATCTTTTGCACTGTCGTCACAGGCATCGCCGGCATGGGCAATTTGAGGAAGGTCGGGCGTGTAGGCGGCAAGGCGCTGCTGTATTTTGAAATTGTCACGACTCTCGCGCTGATCTTCGGGATCGCAGTTGGTAATCTCATCCCAACCGGCGCCGGCTTCAACGCGAACCCGTCCACACTCGATGCGGCGGCAGTAACCACCTACGCGGGGCAAGCCAAGGCACAAACCGTTACTGATTTTCTGCTCCAGATGATTCCCACCACGGTTGTCGACGCCTTTGCGCGAGGAAGCATTTTGAGTGTTGTCCTCGTTTCACTCCTGTTCGGCTTTGCTTTAGCGAGCATGGGCGCCCGCTGCAAACCTCTGGTCGACGTAATTGAAGCGCTAACGCAAGCCGTTTTCGGCATAGTCAATATCTTGATGCGCTTTGCTCCGATCGGTGCGTTTGGTGCGATGGCATTCACGATCGGACGCTATGGCTTGGGCTCGCTCGGACCGCTGGCGAAGTTAATTCTGACATTCTGGGCAACTTGCATTGTGTTCGTGCTCTTGGTGATGGGAGCGATTGCGTGGATGGCAGGATTCAGCATCATAAAGTTCCTCAAGTATATCAAAGAGGAAATCGTCCTTGTGTTGTCACTCAGCTCGTCGGAGCCCGTACTTCCAATGCTGATGGCGAAACTCGAAAAGCTCGGCTGCTCGAAAGCTCTTGTGGGACTGGTGATGCCGACCGGCTACACGTTCAATACGGATGGCAGTTGCCTTTATATGGCAATCGCCGCCTTGTTTGTCGCTCAGGCGACGAACACACACCTGACACTCACACAGCAGTTGAGCATCTTTGCCGTCGCGACATTGGTTATCGCGCGTTGGGCAAGAGAACTCGATGCCGAAACCTTACAAAGAAGACTAGAACCTGACTTTTCGCAGTGAGTCTTAACAAGCTCGCAGCTTCATAGTTTACTAGCGTCGGGCTATCATACGGTGTGTCTACCTTCAACTAAGTCCTTAAGCTATAAGCGCTTTAGCAGAAGTCGCCGCGCATCCTTTAATATATACGCGATGTATACGCGCATCCTTATATACATTGTCACGCTGCAGTTTACGCGGTCACTTTTCAACACTTCGTACACGGCCCGTATCCTGGCCGGCCCATGTAGCCGCTAAGAGGACCCGCGCATCATTTTCCATCAAGATCTCACCTCCGCGCATCCACCTGAAGAAATCCAAAAAATCTTTGTCTGAGGTGGCGGACAGTTGGGCCTCGTCTCGCCTTATCGAAATAGAGGGGCGCTCTGCATCAACAAATTCTAAGAGCGCAAATTCGATTTGGAGGATGAATATGAATACATCGGTCAAAAGATGGCTGGCGAAAGGCGCTGGGACCGCGGCTTTTTGGGGAGTCGTTGCCGCATGCGCAACACTGTCGGCCTCGCAGAATATTCCGAAATCGGCACAGGCTCCTGCGAGTTTTCCGACCGCCACGTACGCGGTCGAAGATCTCGGTGTCCTGTACCCCGGAGGCAACTACGGAGGACCGAGGGCGTACGCAATCAACGCTTCGGGAACGGCGGTCGGCTACGACGACGGCGGTCCCTGCACTTTGAACGCATTCGTCTGGGACGGGACTATGCAGGGCGTGCCCGATGCCGGCGCCTGCAGCTTTGCTGGCAGCATCAACGCGAGCGGTCATGTCGCTGGAAGCCTGGATCACAGTGGCGGCGGCGGGTGCTATCGTGCTTTCCGTCTGGTCGGAGGCATTATGACGGACCTCCCCGCGCAACCTGCCAACACGCCGGATCACGACTTCAGGTGCGCCAACGGTCTCGGCATCAACGATGCCGACATCGTCGTGGGTAACATCGTCAGTAACCTCTGCTCGAACTGTTCCGGTTGGGAGCTGCGCGAAGCTGCACATATCAACGACATCGGCCAGATCGTTGGCTACGGCAGTTCGTCACCGACCACCATCCATGCGTTCCGCTTCGCTGGAAGCAGTATTACAGACCTGGGTATCTTCCTGAACGGGGGCATTAGCTACGCGCTGGGCATCAACAACTCAGGCGTCGTGGTCGGTGCCGCATACCGCGACGCAAGTGGCGTGGGCAACTACGAGGCTGCGGTCTACAAGGACCAGGTTGGGACGATGCAGAACCTCAACGACCTGATTCCCACCTCGTCAGGCTGGCTGCTGAAGGAAGCGACAGCGATCAACGACAGCGGGCAGATCGTCGGCTGGGGTTTACCTCAACGGTGAAACAAGGGCATTCCGGCTGACGCCCGGGCCGACGATCGAACTCGACAGTGATCAAGGCCCGCACGGCTTCGCTTTGTTGATCGTCAACGGGTCGGACTTCTCGCCAAACATCCAGAACGTCGCCATATGGGCCAACGGTGTTCGAGCCAATCGACTCGCCAGCACCGATGGCTCCGGCAAATTCTCCTGGGGCTCACGGGTGGCGTGCGTCGGTTCCACGACTTCCGCGATGGTTCGGGCATACGACCCCTATCGCGGCTACAGTCCAACGGCTACGATCACGATCGTGTGCTAGCCCGGATGCAGGTAGGGGACGTGTTAAGCGGAGTAACCGGGCAGAAAGAAATCGAGATTGTTTCGGATTTAAGCGATTGCGGATATCCATTCGAGGTCGGAATGGGCTATGTCGTGTACGCATACAAGAATGCTGAAGGACGGCTTCAAACCAATAGTTGTACACGGACCAGGCCTCTGGCGGGAGCGGCCGAAGACCTCAAGTATTTCCAGGCGATGGCGGGCGCTCCCGCAACAGGCGAGATTCTTGTCCGCACGAGTTATCCCGGCGTCCCGGAAAAATCAGGAATGACCATTGTTGCTGAGAGCCAGGAATCGCGCCACACCGCCCAGACCGACAGCGCAGGCAATGCCAGGTTTACGGGCCTGCCGCCCGGCGAATACTCGATACGCGCGCAAGCGGACGGCGATCTGCCGGACGATCCCAAGGTTCAGCTCCACGCGAAGGGCTGTCTGGATGTGACGTTAAAGCTTGCGTGACGCAGTCGGTGTTGAAGTAAGCCAGAAGAGTGCGGTCTCCACGCGACTTGTTGGGGTTGCACGTGAGAACAACTCGCGGACTCGACCGCTTCAATCGAGAAACGGATAGGTGTGGCTGCCTATCGGGACAACGGGATCACGGGACGGCGCGACCGCCATTCCCAAGGCAGTCTCCTGATGTTAGTTCTGGCGTTCGAACTTGAAGTCACCAGCTACATGACCCTCAACAACGTGGGTCGCGATGCCATGGTCGTCCCGGATGAACTGGTAGGTCAGTCCGGTACCGGAAAAGTTGGTCTCCGACTGCGGAAAGATAGACTGTTTCGGCCCTCCGTTCACGGAGACGGACAGCGTACCACCAGAGAAAGTGACCTCGACTGTGCGGGGGTTTCGAAGGTAAATTCCCTTGTAGACGCCGACATATTTCGCCAGGACTTCGGGAGCCACCTTCACCGCGGATTTCTGAGCGTCCGAGGCTCTGCCGATCCAGTGCTGTTGCCCGTTGTCGGGACGCTCATTGCAGACGGCTTCCATTATTTCCGTGTCGGCAGCCAGCCGCGCGCTAACTGGGAGTGTCCAGGCCTTGTTGTAAGCCTTGGGATCGTCGAACGACACTGCCATTTCCAGGTGGCCGAAATCGGTGCGCCGGAAGCGCTCCGTCATGCGCAACGCTTCCGTATGAGGATAGCCTCCAAGGAGCCATGTCCGGTCGTTGTATCCGTTGCTCTCCACCACCAGCGTGTCTCCTTCCCAGTGGCCAATCGAATATCCCATCCAGCTCGGGTAGGGATCCGTCTCCAGGGCGCGGCCGTCCATGTGGATTTGGCGGTAAGTGAGATCTTCTTGCAGGATGACGATCATCGCGGGAGTCTGAAGGATTCTCTTGAAACCTTGCCCGGTACTGTAGTTGGGACCGTCGGGCAGACATTGGTAACGCGGGTTATCGATGCCGAAGTTCTCAGCGCGCTGCTGAAGCAATGCTTGCACCCAAGGCTGAATGTCGGCGGGCTGGAGGTCCCCGGGTTTGCGGAGCGCGACATTGCCGACGGCGGTATCGGGGCTGAGCCATTGCCACAGGCCCGTGAGATCGGGCTTACCATCGGCGGTGCGCGGGGCTGGGGCGGTGAGGTTTGGTTTGCCATCGGCGGTCCGCGGGATGCCGGGCGTGGGACGTTGCAACCACTGCGCCTCAAGCGGCGTCACCAGGGCATTCAAGAGGATCACGGCCGTGAAGATCTTCATACGCCTA
>QHXD01000336.1 GCA_003223895.1 Acidobacteriota bacterium | reverse complement strand
CGTGCCACAGATACTTATCTCCGGCCGGGCCTTGGACTCCAGGAATCAACCAGTTGCGGACATGGCTCGCGAGATGAGTATCTCCGTAACGGAGATACTTATCTCCGCCGCGGAGATGATTATCAAAAAGCCGGCGACGATCATTTCCAAACGCGAAACGGTTATCTCCGCTCCTGACGCGGTCATCTCCGGGCCGCAGATCATTATTCATAGACGCGACGCAATTATGTCCGCCCTGGAAACGGTTATTTGTGCGCCGGAGACATCTATTTCCCGGGCGGAGATAGCTATTTCCGCCTTCGACACGAGTTTCTTAGCGGCAGAAATAAGTCTCTCTGCCGCCTTGAAAACCGCCGGCGCGGCGTCGGCGGGTCTGTTCCCAATAGCCAGTCAACCGTCCAACGTTAAACTCGTCCTGAACGACGGGCTGCAGTTTGATTGGAGGATTCCAATTCATCTGCAGCATGAGCGTCGCGTCCTTAACTGAGGCTCGAGCGACTGTGCGTCCCGGAAAATTCCTCCTCCGGATGACCCCAATATCCGGTTTTGTGCGGCTTCATGGCCGCATCTCCGCCCACTCCCCTGAGAAAAGCCGCGTTTGATTCTCCTACGCTTACTCTATTTCACCGGGACTTTCCGCTTCAGTTCTTCGAGCCAGTTTTGGACGAGGATGATTTGCGCGCTGGCTGCGGGCTGCGGGTTGGGCTGGACCATAAGGAACCTCTGGCCATCAGCCGTGACGTCATAGTTGGGAACTCCTTCACCCCTGTTCACCACGTATCCCTGAAACAGCAGGTGTGGCTTACCTACAGTGAGGCTGGGTTGGGTTTTGATTTCGACGGCCATCATCTTATCGCCGACTCGGTAAAAGAGTTCTCCGTTTAGGGCCCAGACAATCTCTCGGGCACCTTCAGTAGAAATTTGGTATTTCGCGCCGGGACTGGGAAACGGCTGCACGTACACCTCGAACCGGCCGGATTCGGCAGAGAGATAAGCCACAAAACGGCCGTCGGGCGAGAGCTTCGGAGTGGCGCCCTGATGGAGGGCACGAGGCTTGCGGTCTCCCTCAAGCGGCGTCACCCAAATCTCCATGCCGGTTGGGTGAACTTCGTGGAAGAGCAAGCTTCGGCCATCCGGAGTGAAAGAGCCGGGATTCTGCGGGTAATTCCCCTTAGTCAGCCGCTCTTCATCGACAGTGCCATCCGCAGCCTTCAAGAACAGGTTGGTAGGGCCACTTCCTCCAGAGGCAAATACCACGCGTTTGCCGTCGGGTGTCCAGATGAGGTTACCGGCACCGGCCCCGAAGGTGAGCTTGGTCAGTGTGTCTTGAGCAAAGCTGTATATCCAGATCTCGTTTTCCGCATCGAATATGCTAACGGCCAACTGCTGGCCGTTAGATGAAAGCCTGGGCAAACGATAGGGACGCGGAGGCGCCTTGAGCGGTTCAGGCACACCCATGCGGTTTACCCAGACTAAGGTACTCGTGTCTGCTCCCCCCGTCCCGCTGGGAAGATAAACGAGTGAACCATTGTTCGCGATGCTGAATTGGCCGACACCCGAAGGACCTTCCTGAACTCCTTCAAGGAGAGGAACCGGGGGGCCAGTGGTCTCCAGACGCTTCAAATCGAAAGGCATCGCCAGCAACGTACCGTTGCGAATATAGACCAGGTGTCCCGAAGGCGCGTAACGCGCGTAAGTGCCGCCTTTCACGACAACTTTCCGTTGACCGGTATCCAGCAATTGGACGGCGATTTCTGCATCGTCCGGATTGGTGTTTGTAAAAACGGTGAAGATGACCGCCTTTCCACCCGGCAAGACCTCCGGCCAGGCATGATCCAGTTCTCCCTTTTCCAGGCGAGTCAGTGGTTGCGACGTTCCTCCTGCTGCGGATACTTGCCAGAGATTGTTACGAGCGTTAGTTGCGCCGGGAGTGAAAACAATCGTGTCGTTGACACCCCAGCAAGCGTAGAATCCATCGGCGATGTCCACTGGCGCCCCTCCGCTGACCGCTACTTTCTTCAGTTTTCCGCTGCCATTGGCAAATCCCAGCCATTGGCTGTCGGGCGAGAAGAAAGGACTGCGAGCGCCTTCGGTGCCGGCGATGGGCCGGGCTTCCAGGCTGTCGATCGATCGAAAATAGATTTGCTGGATCCCTCCGCGTGAAGCTGTATATGCCAACAGGGTGCCGTCCGGCGAAAGAACAGCAGCCGGTACACGGGCCCCTACCAGCCGTTCATCCGCAGGCAGGGTGACGACAGTTCTTGCAATGGGCTTTGGTGTGGATAGCTTCAGATTCCAGACGGCGACGCCGGCGATGAGGGCCGCGATCAATGCCACAGTCCATGGAATGGTCCGCAGACGGGCCCGTCGCGCAGGAATTGTCGATGATGTGGATGGCTCTACTGCTGCAGGTGAGATCAGGGCATCCTGAATCTCGATTCGCGCATCGGCTGCATCTCTTAAACGGCCCGTCAGATCCTTCCGCAAGCAACGCCGCAGCAGCACGCGGATCCCGGCCGGAGTCGCTGTGGGCAGGCGGTTCCAGTCCGGCTCTGTTTTCAGGATGGCGGCACGAGTGTCTGTGACCGTCTGGCCTTCAAACGCTTGCTTGCCGGTGAGCAGTTCATAGAGCACACACCCGAACGTCCACATGTCGGTGCGCCTATCCACCTTCTCGCCGCGAGCTTGCTCCGGCGACATGTAGGCGGCCGTGCCAAGAATCATTCCAGCATCTGTAGCGGTCACTTTAAACGTTGGTGAGTTGGAGGAACTGCGAATCGGTTCTTCCAGCGGCTTCGCCAATCCGAAATCCAGGACCTTCACGCGTGCGTCGGGTGTGATCTTCACATTCGCCGGTTTCAGATCCCGATGGATGATGTCCTTCTCGTGTGCCGCCTCGAGTGCTTCTGTAATCTGTTCGGCAATCGCCAGCGCTTCCTTTATGGGAATGGGACCTCGTTTCAACCGCTCTTCGAGAGTGTCGCCCTCCACCAGCTCCATCACGATGCAACGCGACGCGCCAGCGCCTTCCAATCCATAAATCTGCGCGATGTTGGGATGATTTAATGCAGCGAGCACCTGAGCCTCACGCTGGAAGCGGGCGAGGCGTTCGGCATCGGAGGCGAATATCTCGGGCAACAGCTTCAATGCGACATCACGTTGAAGCTGTGTATCGTGGGCGCGGTAGACTTCACCCATGCCGCCTTTTGCCAGCAAGGACACGACAGAATACGGACCAAACTGGCGCCCAATCAGCGATTGGCCTGCGTCTTCGCCGGACATCTTCTTCATGAACTCCAGCGCCGGTGTCTCCAGGAAGCTTCGGACATCGGCATCTTCCGCCAGCAGGGACTCCACTTCCCGCCGCAGCGCCTCGTCGCCAGCACAGACTTGTTGAAGAAACGTGGCGCGCTCGTCCGGACCGCGCTCCCGCGCGGCGTGATAGAGTTGCTCGATTCGATCTGAACGTTCGTCCGGCATGGTTTCGCTTTTTCACAGCCGTTGCTGACGAAAGATAAGCCGTCTTTATATACAAGCGGAAAATAGAGATCAAATCAAATGATACCCGACTAACCTGAGGCAGGCATCATGAAGGCAGCACGCACGGAACAACCTGCCGCCCATGCCGGCGATAAATGCGAAAATCAGTATCTGTTGTCAGGAGTACGAAGTCGTTTTAAGGTAATGCTTCTTTCGCGCGCTCAAATCAGTGGGGAGGCCGTGTACGGTGCCAATCAGGTCGCCGATCAGTTCCACAGGTCTAAAAAGACGTCTTCCGGACTTGCTCCCGGCTTGCAATCGTTCGCGAATGACATCGGATTTTGACATCCTGCGTTCTCGCGATTCCGCGTCGATTTCTGCGACAAGGCGCTCGGGCAGGCGCACGGTTAGAGTTTTCACAGAACGATTGTATTACGGACCTGCCAACGCTCCAATACGAAGGCAATTGGGAATGCTACGGAATGCTTGAGGTGCCACACGCGCCGAAAAGGCCTGATGAGTCTCTACCGAAAGCTCTTGAGCACACCTGCGGGCAGTGAAGAACTGCTCTTATCTCCGCGTCCCGAGATCACGGGCCATGGATTGGTCGAACGACGGACGATTCCTGCTGTATAACGTAATCGACCCAAAACAAGGCGCCGATATCTGGGCTCTGCCACTGGTCGGAGGAAGCAAGCCGTTCGAGGTCCTACGAACCGATTCGAACGAACTGTTACCTCAATTTTCTCCCGACGGGAAGTGGATGGCTTATCAGTCGGACAAGACCGGCCGCTTTGAAATTTATGTGCAGTCTATACCTACGACTTCGGCGACGGCTGGGAGCATGCGATTGCCGTCGAAAAAGTATTGTCGCCCGACCGGGGCATGCCCACACTCAGGATTGCTGCCGCTCTGATACGCAAGCTTGCCGAAAGGACACAATGGTGTCGCATTCATCCTAAGTTAACTCGCGTTGAGAAAGGCGCTCGGTTGAGGCTGGACCGCCGAAGCCCACGAATCTGCCGTTGCCGCGCGAAATCAGGCCGTTCACTTCATTGCGGATGGTGCGTACGGCCTCCGTTAATTCCTCCGCTCCAATCCCGGCGCTCCTGCGGAACGCGCGTTGTCCGGCGAGAATATATGCCTCTTGAAGTTGCGCGAAGGAGAGCCCGTCGGCTTCCCTGGCCACCTGAAGCGCTGACCTTTCATCCAGGGTTCCGTCGGTTAGACG
>QHXD01000335.1:1877-6704 GCA_003223895.1 Acidobacteriota bacterium | reverse complement strand
CCAGTCACCCTCCTTGACGGAACGTTGCCGAAATAGCTATTCTAGCCAGGTGAAGAAAGCCACAATAACTGAAGCAAAAAACCAGCTGAGCGCGTTGATCGACCGCGTGCAGCATGGCGAAACGATTGTGATCACGGACCGTGGACGTCCGGTAGCGCGTCTCATTTCCGCTCTGACAGACGCCCCCGAAGACCCTGAAGGCCGGCTCGCGAGATTGGAACGGCGAGGAGGGCTTCGTTTGGCGACGGCGGCGCCACCTCGAGCTTTGATCCTTAAGAAGCTGCCGAAGGCGCGAAAGCCATCAGGTGTGCTCGAGGCTCTTCTCGATGAGCGGCGGGAAGGCCGGTGAAGTTCTGGGACAGCTCGGCTGTAATTCCGTTGCTGGTTCCGGAAGTGATGAGCGGCTCGATACAAGAACTCTTCGAGAGCGATCCCGTGATTGTCGCATGGTGGGCGACCGAGATCGAGTGCACGTCTGCCATCGCGCGCCGACAGCGTATCGGACAACTTCGCGAGGAGGTTGCCATAGAAGCCTTCGGTCGCTTGAGCGCTCTGCGGGCGGGTTGGCATGAGGTTGAACCGACTGAAGAGGTCCGAGAGTCTGCCAAGCGGCTCCTTCGAGTTCATGATCTCCGCACGGCGGACGCACTCCAACTCGCCGCGGCTTTCTTCGTCGCCGAGGCCCGGCCGTCAACTCTGGAATTCCTCTCATTAGACGAACGTCTTCGGACAGCTGCCCGTCGCGAGGGTTTCTCCATAACTTCAATCGCCCCCTAGGCCATTGATGTCGGGATTAAGGCGGAAACGTCTTCGCGCTCAAGTAGATGTAAGAGCCGGTGGCCAATGGCGGGCAAATGGCTGGAATGCCCGCCAGTCGTGCGTTTGGCCTGATTTTGCTTACCGAGCTATTAAGCACTTGGCTCCGGCAGGACTCTATCGTAAGGTGAATCGCGCACAAAAGTACTTTTCCTCGAATAAGGGTAAATGAATCTCCGGGAAGACAATATAAATCAACTGCTTAAGGCCCGCTCCGAGATCGACGAAGAAATCCGTCGTCATAAAACGCACCAGGCCGTTCTTTTCACCGACGTCGTCGGCTCCACCACGTATTTCGACCGCTTTGGCGACACCGCGGGGTTGTTGCTGCTTCACCGTCACGACCACCTGGTCATAAGCGCGGTCGAAGAATTTCAGGGAATCGTCATCAAGACGATCGGAGACTCCGTGATGGCAGAGTTTCCGGAACCGCTACTCGCAGTCCGCGCAGCCGTTGAAATTCAGCGACGGCTCTTCCAGCACAACCAGAGTTTCGCAGCCAGCGAACGTCTGCAGATCCGGATCGGAATCAATTCTGGCGTGGGTTTCCGGCGCGGCAACGATCTTTTTGGGGAGGTCGTCAATGTTGCGGCCCGGATCACGAAGCGCAGCGGGCCATCGCAAATCCTGGTTTCCCGGCCCGTGTATGAAGCCACCCTCGACACTGAGATATGTAGCAACTCTCTGGGGCCGGCCACCCTGGAAGGCAAGGCCGAACGCGAAGAGCTTTATGAAGTGATCTGGGTCGATCCAGCCCGCGAAGAGTTGCGCTCCAGGAGCGAACCAGTTCAGGCTCTCAGCAACCTGGCTTTGGAGTGCACACCTGTGTCGGCGCGCTACGAGATTCTGGATCGTGTTGGTGCCGGTGGGATGGGCGTTGTCTTCAAAGCCCGCGATCGCGAAACTGGAGAGCTTGTGGCGCTCAAAGTCCTCAAGCCCGAGATCGCGGATGCGGCGGCTTCTCTGGAAGGCCTCAAGAACGAACTGCGGCTTGCTCGAAAAATCACGCATAAGAACGTATGCCGCATCCACGATTTCAACCGCGGCGACGGAACCACCTTCATCTCCATGGAATTCGTTGAAGGCGAAAGCCTGCGGCGCGTGCTGAACCGCTTTAACGCACTCAGTGCCCGCCAGGGCATCAAGTTCGCTCAACAGATCTGCGACGGCCTGCGCGAGGCCCACGCCCAGGGCATTATGCACCGCGACATCAAGCCGGAGAATCTGATGATCGACTCAGCCGGTAATGCGAAGCTGATGGACTTCGGCCTGGCACATCTGATTGCCGATGGTTCCACGGGAACCGTGGGCACACCTGCTTATATGGCACCGGAACAGGCACAAGGGGAGCCGATCGACCAGCGTGCCGACATCTACGCATTGGGACTCGTGCTGTTCGAGATCTTTACAGGCTTAGCCGCCTTCACGGCCGATATGCCAATCGAAGTGGCCCTGAAACAAATTCGAGAGGCGCCGCCGAACCCGCGCGATATTGAAAAGGCGGTTCCGGAACACATCGAACGAGCCATACTTCGATGTCTGGAGAAAGACCCCACAAAACGCTTTCAATCGGTTGAGGAGCTTCAGACAGCCCTGCTCGATGAGCCTGCGACGTCTGAAAAAGCCCTCGCGCCGCGGCGAAACAACATCAGGGCCCGCACGGCTCTTGGCCAGTCACCACGGGCATTGGCTTCACTTGGGTTGGCAGTGCTCATCGGTGTTTTCATCACGGGCGCCCTCGGATTCAATCGCAAGATGGAAGCCAAACAGGAAGTCGTCCAGACAGTCTCCGCTGTACCGGCCGTGTCCGCTGCGGAGTTTGCGGCCTTCCGCATGGCGCAATCGCTTGATACAGGAGAGGCGTGGAACATATTTCTTAAGAACTATCCGCAGGGACAACTGGCATCCGCCGCGCTGGAGCGTCTCGATAAGCTGCGGGCGCAGGAAGAAGAAAAGCCACAAACGCCGCTTTCTGCGGCGGTGACAAAACCGGCAATCGACCGGCAGCCGGCTGCAAAAAAAGACGCCATCAAGGCCCCGGCCGCGAAGCCGCGGGTGAAATGGACGGCGCTTTTCGATACGGTAGCGATACCCGGCGGCGTTTTCACGATGGGAAATGACGGCACCAGGGAAGACGAAAAACCGCGACATCAAGTGAGGATCGACGGGATTCGGATGAGCCGCACCGAAACTACCAATCGGCAGTACCTTGCTTTTCTTGAAGACACCGGTTTTCAACGACCGAAGGATCCGGCATTCGCGAAAAACTATCTGCTGGAATATCCGGATCTCCCGGTCGTGAATGTCAGTTACCAGGACGCTGCTGAGTTCTGCAAGTGGGCGTCCGCAAAATTCGGCGCGACTGTACGGCTTCCCACCGAAGCGGAGTGGGAATACGCCGCGCTCGGAGGGAAGAAGGATTCGACATATCCCTGGGGTTTTGGGAGTCCTTACAACCTCGCGCGCTACAAGGGAAGTGACACGCTGGGCGTAATGACCGCCGGCCGAGATGCATATCCCCCGAACGGGTTCGGCCTCTATAACATGAGCGGCAACGTGTGGGAATGGGTCTCAGACTTCTACTCCAAGGATTACTACAGGATCTCACCCGTAAAAAATCCGGCCGGACCCGCGCAGGGCACGAAACGCGTAATCCGCGGCGGCAGTTGGGCCGACGACGAAACGCAACTGCGCTCTGCCCGCCGCGCCAACCGCGATCCGAACGAACGCAGCGACCGGATTGGATTCCGGATCATCGTCGCGCCGGCTGCCCCAGTCGAGTCGCAGCCTACCAAAGGAGCTTCAACGCAAACTGGACCACTCGTCCCGATTCCCCGGTAGAAATGATTGTTTGTGTCGTCGGGGGAGCCACTGTCTGGCAACAGGTCTGCCCAAACACTGTGGACCGGATGCTGGGCGAACCCGCCGAAGAGTCCCGCGGATTGTCAAAATTCGGATGGTTCAGCGCGTTGAACATTTCGGCGCGGAACTGCAGGTTCAGCCGTTCACTGAGATCGAACCGTTTCCCAATCCCCAAATCGAGATTCCAGTAACCTGGTGCTTCGAAGATATTGCGGCCGGAGCCGTTGGTCCCGGGCGCCGGTATGGCGAAACCGGTGGCGTCCTTGAAAACTACCGGACCGATAACTCCGGGAACTTCCTGCAACCGAACCTCAGGCTTCGCTCCAACGATGTCCGCGCGCGACTCATGAGAAAAATTCGAGGTCCGTACTCCGCTGCGCACAGCGAACGGCTCTCCTGACATGTAGGTGTAAATCCCGTTGATGCTCCAGCCGCCAACAATGTGGTTCAGCACTGGATGGATTCCGGATGCGAAACGCTTCTGCCTGCCAACGGGCAACTCCCAGAGCGAGTTTGCCAGGAACACGTGGCGGCGGTCGAAATCGGAGCGTCCGCGCTCCTGGCGCCAGTCGCGAGTGTCGGTCGGAGTCCGGGAGTTGGTCGTGCTGAGGGCGCCGCCGGAAGTCGATCCGACAGGATCCACGGACTGGTCGTCAATGGATTTCCCAAAGGTGTACGCGACGCCGGCGAGCAACCCGCCGCTGAAGCGCTTTCGCAGCGTGGCCTGGCCACTGTGGTAGTAAGAGTCTCCTCCCGAATCGATGTAGGTGATGGTTGCGAACTGCTGGTTGGGTCGAAGCTTCGCCGCCAACGTCGTCTGTTCCACGCGGCCCGCGAAGTTGCCGGCCGCGTTCAGCGTGAGATCACTCTGGGTGGTCGTGGAATTGACAAATGTGCTGTTGACAATTCCGGAGGTCACGATAGGAACCGGAACGCCATTTGGGCAGCCTGTTCCATCCGGCCGGCAGCCGTTGCGCATATTCTGTTGCATGAGAAGGAACGAAGGCAGAATTCCATCCGCGTTGATCTGGTTCGAATCATAAGCACGCAACAGCCGCAGGCCGCGCCGGCCGATATAAGACACCTGCGCCACCATTCCCCATGGCAACTCGCGCTCAACGGACAGGTTCCACTGGTGAACCGTCGGGA
>QHXD01000335.1:0-1800 GCA_003223895.1 Acidobacteriota bacterium | reverse complement strand
GGTGTGGGTAGTTCCAACGGGAAGCCGTCGCCGATCCGGATGTCCGGCACTGCCGCGCAGCCCGGAGTCGTGGCTCCGCCAACCGTGGAAGAACAGGAGAACGTCAGGCCCGGCACTTTGCCGGATACCGCCGTCACCTGGAATGAGGAGATCGGGTCAAAGGCGATTCCATAACCGGAGCGAATCACCAGTTTGGAAGTCGGACTCCAGGTAATGCCGAGACGCGGCGCAAGCGCCCCCACGTTGTTTCGCTCATACCAGCGGTCGGTCTTGCGGAAGGTGACAAGACCCTGTGTCCCGTTAATGGGCTTATCCGGAACATAAACCCGGCCATGCGATTCCGATGGAGCGAGATTGATTTCCCAGCGCACGCCATAGTTCAAAGCCACGTTTTGCCGGACTCTCCATTCGTCCTGAAAATAGAGGTTGTATTGCTTCAGGCGGTGGCCTTGATTCCACAACGTCACACTGTTGCCGGAACGAAACGGCAGAAACGCATCGGCGGAAAGGTGTCCCAGAAAAACCTGCGACAAGCGCGCCGGAATCCCCAGAATGTCATTGATGGCGCCGTTCAGATTGTTGCTGTCGGTAGCGTCGATACCCCCCGCACCCAGGGCCGGGGTGTTGAATCCGACCGGCGTCCGGATATTCGACATGAACGACAGCGACGGCGTCACATTCGTCCCACCCGGCTGCCCGCGCTGGTCGTTGTGTTGATACAGCCGCACGTTTGCTCCCAGCCGGAAGACATGCGCGCCACTAACGATGCTCAGATTGTCCAGGATTTGCGGTGTTGTGACGGCGCGAAAAGTTCTCGGCGTGTTGATATAAGGCAGGCTGATGGTGTTGTTGAAACCATTCTGATACGGCGGGACGTCCGGGAAGGCGGGGTTTGCTTCGCCCTGCGTAAAGAGGAAAACAAAACGCGCGAACCCGGCTGTGAACTCATTGACCACCCGCGGTGAAATTACCCGGCGATAGCTGACCGCCAGGTTCTTCGTGGCTCGGAACACTTCGCCCAGCGGCGGGAACCCAGGAAAGACCTGGGGCCGCGCATTCAACGGATCTCCTTCGCGCGTGTTCTGGTCCGCCTGCAACCACCGCACAAACAGGTTATTGTCCGTATTAAAATTGTGATCAACACGTCCCATGTAGTTGGGCCCCTCATTGCGCGTGGGAGGATTCCAGATATAGCCGGCGGTGTTCAGGCCGTCGCCGGTCGCGTATGAGTTCGGCTTCGGATAACTATTGAACAAGGCGCCGATTTTGGAATCGGCGCCGCGGCGCTGCGGATCGTTGGCGAACATGTTGAAGGACGCGACACAGTTGAGGTCCGTGGGGCTTGTGCAATTCCGTACGCCCGGACGAAACGCCCCGGTCGCGGGGTCCACCAGTAGCGGGCTGTTTCGTGTGATCGTCTGCCCGTTCAATACCAGAGGGTTTCTGGGATCGGCCACGAAATAGCGGAGGATTCCGGAAAGAGCCGTCGGCGTGTAGAGTCTCGGGATGCCAAACGTCTGATCGATGGGCTGAGCGAATTTGTTGTTTTGTCCCTGCCAGCTTCCGAAAAAGAAAGTCCGGTTCTTGCGAATGGGCCCACCCGCCTCAAAGCCAAACTGGTGCAGCTTGATCTCGGGTTTGGGTGTTCCCTGCGCATTAGCGAAGAACTCGTTGGCGTTGAGCGCGGTATTGCGCAGAAACTCGAAGGCCGTGCCGTGAAAATCATTGGTCCCGCTGCGCGTGGCCACTGACACGGAAGCTCCGCTGTTGCGGCCCTCCTCCGGCGTCGCGTTGTTGGTG
>QHXD01000334.1:6893-10625 GCA_003223895.1 Acidobacteriota bacterium | reverse complement strand
GTCGGCGGTTACTTTCATCTTTCACTTTGAGCCGCGGCTCATGCCAGTCTTCTATGACCGCCGGCGTTTTGTCGGCGGTCACAGACCGCCGCTACAGTCTGTTATCATCGCAATTTGATGATCTCATTAAAGAAAGTCTCCAAAGTCTTCGAAGGAAAGCGCAAAGCCGTGGCGCTCGAGAAAGTGGATCTTCAGATCGAGAAGGGCCAGGTGGTCTCGATTGTCGGGCCGTCCGGCTCGGGAAAATCGACGCTTTTGAACCTGATCGGGGGGCTGGATCGGCCAACATCCGGCGAGATCGAGATCGAAGGTGAGAAGCTCGGCGAGTTGTCCGACGACGATCTCACGCGCGTCCGGCGCGACAAGATCGGCTTCGTTTTCCAGTTTTTCAACCTGTTGCCAACGTTGAATTCCCTGGAGAACGTCGCGTTGCCACTGCATCTACGGAAGTGGCCGCGGAAGAAGATTGAGGAACGGGCTAAGGAACTTCTGGAGATGGTGCAGCTTGGCCATCGAATCGAACATCTTCCTGATGAACTCTCCGGCGGCGAACGCCAGCGTGTGGCGATTGCGCGGGCTTTGGCCGTCTTTCCGCCGATCCTGCTTGCCGACGAACCCACAGGAAACCTGGATACACGCACAGGCCAGGAAATTCTCAAGCTTATGGAAGACCTGCACACAAGGCTCGGCTCGACCGTCCTGATTGTGACTCATGATCTCGACGTGGCCAAACGCTCCTCGCGGACGGTCGCCCTGCGCGACGGCCGCATTGTGGAGGATCGACAGCGATGATGCTCTTCCGTCTGCTAAGCTGGCCTTACCTTCGAAAACATTCGCTGCGATGGCTTCTCACGCTATCCGGCATTGTCCTGGGCGTCGCCGTGTTCGTCGCCATCCACACCGCCAACCGGTCCATCTTCCGCGCCTTCGACAAGACCGTGGACCAAATTGCGGGCGCAACTCAGTTGCAGGTCTCCGCGGGGGAATTCGGGTTCGACGAATCCATCCTCGAGCGCGTGCAATCGGTGCCTGAAGTCGGCGTGGCGGTGCCGGTCATTGAAGCAACCGTGGCCACGAACATTCCCGGCGAGGGCAGCCTTTTGATCCTCGGAATCGATATGACCGGCGATCGCAGCCTCCGCGATTACGACTTGAAGGATGCGGACGAAGCCATCATCGACGACCCGCTCGTTTTCCTCGCGCAGCCGGATTCACTGATGCTCACGAAAGAATTCGCGGAACGAAACCGGCTCGAAGTCAACAGCAGGATTCCCCTCCTGACCGTCGAGGGTGAAAAGCAGTTTACGGTTCGCGGCATTATGAGCTCCAGCGGAATGGCACAGGCGTTCGGAGGGAATCTCGCCGTGATGGATATCTACGCGGCCCAGCATGTTCTCGGACGCGGCCGGCGCTTCGATCGTGTCGACCTGCGGGCTAAAGACGGCGTTAGTGTCGAAGAGTGCCAGGAGGCCGTGCGGAAGAGTCTGGGCCCTGGTCTGGAAGTGGAGCCGCCCTCGGCAAGAGGCCGGCATTTCGAAGCGCTTCTGCAGAGTTACTCGAAGTCGATGACGATTTCGAGCCTTTTTGCTCTGATCGTCGGAATGTTCATCATCTACAACTCGTTTGCAATCGCTGTCACACAGCGCCGTTCGGAAATCGGAATCCTTCGCGCTCTGGGCGCCACGCGTACTCAGATTCAAAAGTTATTCCTTCTGGAGAGTGCCATCGCAGGCTTCGTGGGCTCGACACTCGGCGCCGCGCTCGGGCTTATCGGAGCGTCGGCGATTGCGGCATACATGAGCTCGATTATGGAGCAGACCGTCGGCGTCCCTCAACGCGTGAGCGAACTGGCCGTAGATCCAACACTGATCGCTGCCGGGATAACGATTGGTCTGGGAACCAGCGTATTCGCAGCATGGATACCCGCGCGCAACGCCGCCGGCGTGGACCCGGTTCAGGCATTGCAAAAAGGTAAATATCAAAGCCTCTCGGCCGGAGAAAATCGCCGGCGGCGGCGAATGGCGTTCGTATTCTGTGTCATTTCCCTTACGTGTCTGTTTCTTTCCTCTTCAAGGTTTTTCTTTTACAGCGGCTACATCCTGATGATTCTGGCAGGCCTACTGCTCGCGCCCACGCTGACCCTCGTACTCTCGAAAGCACTGCGGCCGATTTTGAAAAGGACTCTTCCTGCTGAAGGGACGCTGGCCGCCGACAGCCTCGTTCAGGCGCCACGCCGGACTTCGGCCACTGTTTCCGCTTTGATGCTGTCGCTGGCGATGGTGGTGGGTTTCGGCGGGTTCGCTCATTCTTTCTACAGCTCGGTGGGAGAGTGGATGAACGACGTGCTCAACCCTGACTTCTTTGTTACGCCGAGCGCGAACCTCTCGGAACGCACTCAGACATTCCCGAGTGAAATGGGCTCTGTCATCGAAAGTGTTGAAGGTGTCGATCAGGTACAGCTCGTACGCGACGCCCGGGTGGTGTATCGGCAGATACCGGTCATGGTGATTTCGATTGAATCCGAAAAGGTGGCCGAAACCGTACGCCGCGTGCCGGTCGCCGGGACTGCGAGTGAGATGAACCGTCTGACCGCCGAAGGCAAGGGCATGATCGCGTCAGATTCTTTTGCCACGATTCAGAAACTCAAACTGGGCGATATCGTGGAATTGCCCACTCCTTCCGGGTTGTTGAGCCTTCCCATCGCCGGCATCATCCGGGACTATTCGGACATGCAGGGTTCGGTCTTCATCGATCGGGCCGTCTATCGGAAGTGGTGGAACGATGACACGGCGAACATCGCTCGCGTTTACGTCAAGAAGGGCCTGGATCCCGGACTTGTTCGGCGACGCGTGGTCGATGCCCTGGAGGGCAAACGCCGGTTATTTGTTCTGACGAATCGCGAGGTCCGGGAGTGGATCATGAAGATTCTCGACCAGTGGTTCGCAATGACATACAACCAGATTGTGGTGGCGATTCTTGTAGCCATCCTGGGCATCGTTAACACACTCACCGTCTCCATCACGGATCGGCGGCGGGAACTGGGCGTGATGCAGGCTGTTGGAGGCCTTCGGAATCAGATCCGAAGAACGGTGTGGATCGAGGCCTTGAGCATTGGCGTGATCGGTCTCGTCCTGGGCATGGGTTTGGGTGCGATCAATTTGTACTACGCCCTGGGAATGGTCCGGCGGGACCTGGGCGGAATCCAATTGGATTACATCTTCCCCGTGGCGTTCGTGCTCTTCATGATTCCCGCAATTCTTGCCGCCGCCCTGATCGCCGCCATCGGTCCTGCCGAATCCGCCGTTCGCGGTACGCTCGTGGAGGCCCTGGAGTATGAGTAAAACAAACCGGCTGATCTTCTTCCTGCTCTTCTTGCAACAAGACCCACGCCAGATAATTGAGGAAGCTCAGCGGCGCACCACGTCACAATCTCAACGATACGAAGGCACGCTGGAGGTCATGGACGCGAAGAGCAAGATCACGGAAAAGCGCTGGCAATACGACCGCATCGGCTCGCATGGTTCCAGTAAGTCGGTATTGAGATTCACCGCACCGGCGGAAGTGAAGGGAGTCGCGTTGCTGGTGGTGAACCATCCGGAGCGATCCTCCGATCAATGGATGTGGACTCCCGCGATCAATCGCGAACGCCGCATCGCGCTTCAAGATCGCTCCACTCGCTTCTTCGGTACCGACTTCAGCTTCGAAGATCTCGAAGAGCGAGACACGAATCAA
>QHXD01000334.1:0-6742 GCA_003223895.1 Acidobacteriota bacterium | reverse complement strand
ACAACTACAGCAAAGAGCAACTTGTTCGCGGCGCGAAATACGGCGACATTCGCAACGACCAGGGCATCTGGACCGCGCATCAGATCGAAATGCGTGATCTCAGGAGGAACAGCCGCACGCTCCTCAAGATCGAGAAGCTTCAATACAACCTGCCGATGAAGGACGACGCATTCACATTGCAATCCCTGCGCCGCGAATCCTGATGTTGGGGAAGGGGTCCAGCCGCGGTCCGGCGTTAGATCTGCTGCTGGCCCTTCTTATCGGCGCGGCGACGTGCGCTGCGCAGGGCTACAAGCAGCGCGGATTCCTTGAGAATCGCGCGACTGTGTATCCACAAACGGCACCCAACGATAGCGCGCAAGCAGTCGGCGAATCCCTCTTCCGGTACGAAGCCTTCTATCAGCCATCGCCGGCACTTCAATTCAACGGTGCAATCGATCTTCGCCTGGATACGCATCACCAGGTGGAGCGGCATCTGAAATTCTCCTGGCAGGATCGCGAACAGCAGCGGCCCACAGGCGAAATTCGCCGCCTGAGCGCGATGTATCACAAGGGCCCGGTGACCTTTGAAGTGGGCAAGCAATTCGTCCGCTGGGGCAAAACGGATATTCTTGCGCCCACCGATCGCTTCGCTCCGCGTGACTTTTTGACCGTCGTCGACAACGACTTTCTTCCGATAACAGCCGCCCGGCTTACTCTCGAGAAGGGCACGAACACGCTCGACCTCGTCTGGTCTCCTCGCCTGACGCCCAGCCGAATCCCACTCCCCAACCAGAGATGGGCAGTGCCTCCGGACTTACCTCCAGGCGTAAGCCTTCATGATGCCGGCGTCGCGTTTCCGGGCGGGCCGCAGAGCGGCGTGCGATGGAATCACACCGGGACTATCGAGTACGCGCTCTCGCTCTATCAGGGTTTCAATCACTTGCCTTCGTTCGACGCCGCCCCCCGCTTCACTCCTGCCGGCATTCAAGTTGAGGTCAGCCGGTTCTATCCGAAGATGCTGATGGCCGGAGGCGACGTTGCGATCCCTGCCCGCTGGGTGACAGTCAAAGGCGAAGCAGCGCACTTCAGCTCGCGCGATCCGCGAGCCGACGAATTTGCTTTGTACGTGATTCAACTCGAACGGCAGTCCGGTGAATGGTTTTTTGTCGGTGGCTACGCCGGCGCAGTGGTTACGAGAGAAGGCACCCAGGCCGGCGACTTTGCTCCTGACCGCGGCCTGACGAAGACGCTGCTTGGCCGGGCGGCTTACACCATCGATGCCAATCGAAGTATCGCGTTCGAATCCGCCGTCCGCCAGAATGGCAATGGCACGTGGACAAAACTCGAATACTCGCAGGCCTTTGGCCAGCACTGGCGCGCCACAACAAACTTCACCGTTATTCGCGGCGACGTTGGCGACTTCCTCGGCCAGTATCGGCGAAATTCTCATGCCATTCTCGTGGTAAGGTATAGTTTTTGATTATGCCGATCGATCCGGCCCTGCGTCATTGGATAGCCGTCTTCAAAAAGTCCTCCAATTGGGATGACCAACTCGACCTGCAACTGCTGCAGAAGCTGTGGCCGGTGCTGGTCGGCCGGAACCTGGCCGGCGCGACGACCGTGGTTGCCATTCAAGGCTCGCGTGTTGTTGTGAATGTGCCGGATCTGATCTGGCGTAAGCAGTTGGTCAAGATGAGACCTCAGCTTCTTGCCAGAATGAACGAACCCTGGCCCACACCGTGGATCACAGATATCGCGTTTACCTATGAGAATTAGCGAAAAGGATGTCGAGTACGTCGCAAAGCTCGCGATGCTCGAGGTTGCCGACAACGAGAAGAAAGAGCTTGCCGATCAGCTCAGCGCAATCGTGGAGTATGTGGAGCAGCTCAACAAGCTGGAGGTCAGCGGAATCGAACCGACGGCGCAGGTGGTAACCAGTGTGAAGCATGCCGTTCGCGACGATCGAGTTGCACCGAGGACCGGCAGCTCGGATGCCGGGAAGACGGTGAAGCTTTTCAAGGTGCCGAAAGTTATTACAGAACGATGAATCTCAAGAACCTTACGGCGGAAAAGCTCGTCGGCCTCTACAAGAACGGGGATCTCACCGCGACCGAAGTAATTACCAACGTCTACGAGGAGATCGAGCGTTCGGACAAGGATATTCACGCATTCCTCGCGCTCTGCCAGCAGCGCGCGATCGAGGAGGCACGCCGCATGGACGCGAAGATCGCGGCCGGAGATGCAGTCGGACCGCTCGCCGGCGTGCCCGTCGCGATCAAGGACAACATGGTCATTCGCGATGTGCCGACGACGTGCGGCTCGCGCATCCTCGAGAACTTCGTGCCTCCCTACACTGCGACCGTTGTGGAACGGCTGCGAAGCGCCGGAGCCATCGTAATCGGCAAAACCAACTGTGATGAATTTGCGATGGGCTCGTCGACCGAGAACTCGGCGTTCTTTCCAACGCGGAATCCGCATAACCTCCAGCGCGTGCCTGGCGGCTCCAGTGGTGGCTCTGCAGCTAGCGTGGCGTCGGGAACCTCGGTATTGGCGCTGGGCTCGGACACGGGTGGATCCATCCGCACGCCCGCGTCATTCTGCGGGGTCGTCGGGATGAAGCCGACCTATGGACGCGTGTCGCGCTATGGTCTCGTGGCGTTTGCGTCTTCGCTGGATCAAATCGGACCGTTCTCGAAAAGTGTGCGCGAATCAGCGCAGGTGCTCGAAACGATTTGCGGATTCGATCACTTCGACTCCACATCGGCGGACGCGAGTGTGGATGAGTTCGTGAAGAATCTCGACCAGCCCATCAAGGACACGCGAATTGGTGTGCCGAAGGAATACTTCATCGGAGGTCTCGACCGCGAGGTGAAAGCCAGGATCGAGGCAGGCATTCGTCTGTACGAAAGCCTCGGCTGTGATATCCAGGAAATCAGCCTGCCGCACACTGAATACGCTATTGCGACCTATTACCTGATTGCGACCGCGGAGGCGAGTTCGAACCTCGCCCGCTACGACGGTGTCCGCTTCGGTATTCGCGAGTCAGGAAATTCCAGTCTTCAGGAGATGTATCGCGCCACAAGACATGCCGGTTTCGGCAAAGAGGTCAAACGCAGGGTTTTGCTGGGGACCTACGCGCTGAGCGCCGGCTACTACGACGCGTATTACCTCAAAGCGCTGAAGGTCCGAACGCTCATTCTCCGGGACTTTCAGAAGGCGTTCGAGCAAGTGGATGTGATTCTCACACCCACCTCGCCTACCGTCGCTTTCAAGATTGGGGAAAAGACCGACGACCCGCTTTCGATGTACCTTTCCGACATTTTCACGATCACGTGCAACCTTGCCGGCCTGCCTGGCATCTCTGTCCCTTGCGGCAAAAACTCCGAAGGATTGCCGATCGGGTTGCAGCTCATGGCCAACCATTTTCAAGAAGCCCTGCTGCTCCGCGTTGCCCACCATTTCGAGAAAGCCGGCGGATTTACGCTTACACCTCCAACCCCACAGCTCGCATGAGTTCCAGAGCATTGCTCTTCTGAACCACGCCCGGCCGGAGGCGGTAATCAAAAACCATTTTGCCGTTTTCGAGATGGTCCTGGAAGTGAACGTTGGCGGCCTTGGCTCCGAGGACTTTGGCCACCTGAGCTAATGCCAGGTCGTGAGTTGTGACCAATCCGATTGCGCCGCGGCTGACCAGGCCGCGGACTACGGCCTCGGCGCCCACCGCTCGATCGTGCGAGTTCGTTCCGTGCAGGATTTCATCCAGAAGAAATAGGACGGGGGTCGGGCCCTTCGTCAATTCCATGATGTCCCGCAGGCGCTGAATCTCGGCATAGAACCGGGACGTCCCGGCCTGAAGTGAATCCATCACGCGTATCGTCGCACCGATGCGAAGCACCGAAAGCCGGAGATGTCTCGCGCGAACAGGCGCACCCGCAAGTGCCAGCACCGCATTGATTCCCACAGTCCGGAGAAGAGTGCTTTTTCCGGACATGTTCGAGCCGCTGACCACCAGGAGCTGAAGGTTGCCGTTCAGATGAACACTGTTGGCGACGGACCGCGCGCCCGGCAAGAGCGGATGCCGCAACTCCGCGCCTTCGAAACACGTCCCGTTCTCGGCGATTTCCGGAAACGGATCGCCCGGGTGCTCGTACGCATATCCAGCCAGGGCGCACAATGCTTCCAGTTCGCCAACGGCATCCAGCCAGCGGCCGACAGCCGGGCCGCAACGCCGCCGCCAGGCCTCCATTGCGAAAGCGAGTTGGGTCGTCCATAGAAGCACAGCGCCAATGGGCGCGAAACCCATGTTCAGGCGGGAGTCCAGCAATTCAATGAGCCGGGCAAGCCAGGCGATTTGTACGGATGGCGGCTTGTGCTCCGTCTCTAATGCCGCCCGCAGCCCGCGAAGCTTTTCCGACTTGAATTGCTCCTGCTCGAGCCGGGCCAGAACCAGCGCAAGGATCTTCAGGTCTTTCGTGGGTTGGTCGACCAGGGAAGTAACTTCGCGTACAGGCTTCCGATAATGAAAAGCAAATGCGGCTTCTGCCGCGAACGCGGTAAGAACGAGCCAGCCGCTCGCGTTGATGGCGTAATAGGCAATGATACTGACTACGGCAAAGGCGGCCAGGACGGGTGCGACAATCCGCGCCTTTCGCGACGCGAGACGCGGCGGAGCGATACCCCATCGCTTCATTAGTTCCGGATGAATGACCCCTTCCACTTCCTCGCCGAGGATCGCCAGATCCTCGCGCAAGTCGATGTTGTTCCTAAGCTCACCAACGGCCGCTTGCCTCAACAGGAAAGCCATTCCGCCAGTTTTGCTTCGCCCGAGCGGGTGCGGGCATTGGAAAGCAATTCGAAGAGAGAGCCGTTTCCGAAGACATCGAGATCCTGGGCGTAAGGGTGGGTATGGTCTGAAAAATGAGTCCGTGAGTCTCCGGTTCCCGCCCATCGATCTTCGATTCGCGCCAGTCCTCGTCCGTAGAAAGCAACGGACCTGTTCGCCCGCCGTCCCATCCGGTACACGCGCTCGTGATAGATAACGAGCGCAACGTACGCCGCCAGAGGTACCAGCATCCACCATCCCGACACGGTACCCATACCCCATGCCAGCCAGGCCACCGCAAAAAAGACAATGGCAGCCGTCAGGCGGAGGTTTGCCACAAGGCGATCCAGCCTTCGACAGCGCTCAACCGCCTCGTTCCTGGTCTTGAGTCGGGCCTGGTACTCTTCTGTGGGGCTCGGGTCCATATCCCTCCAAAATAACCTTCAACCCAAATGGTGCAAATAAAACAAAAATTCTCCTACAATAGGGCTATGAGTCGCTTAAAGCTGCTGCCAATTTTACTCGTGACTGCCCTGCTGGCTCCCAGTTATCTGTTCAGCCAGGCCAAGGTTGCTGTAGTCGATTTCGAACGCGCGATCGTTGAATCCGTCGAAGGCAAGAAGTCTGCCGCGAAATTCAACGCCAGGGTTGAGGCCGTACAGAAGGACCTTGAAAAGCGCCAGAAAGAACTCGAGGAGCTGACGAACAAGCTGCGAACGCAGGATCGGGTTCTGAGCGACGCCGCGAAGGCCGATGTCCAGAAGGATATCGACCGCCGCCAGACCGAGCTGACCCGTTTAAACGAAGATGCCCAGAAGGAATTAAACGGCATGCGTGACGAGCTGCTGCGTCCGATTGCGGAAATCGCATCTCGGATCCTGCAGGTCCTGGCGGCCGAACGAGGCTACACCCTCGTTGTGGATGTTTCGAATCCTCAGACTAACGTGATCTACGTCAACAAAGACGTGGACATCACCGCCGACCTGAGCAAACGCATCGACACCGAGCTTGCAAAGCAGCCGCTTCAGGCGACGCCGCCGGCCTCAGCAGCACCAAGGCCTCCTGCAGCGGCGCCCACGGGACCAGCGCCGAGGCCTCCCGTGACAACGCCCGGGCCCCCGCCCCCGAAGAAACAATAGCCCCGAGAAAGCCGCGATATACTGAATTTGATGGCTAGGGAACGAATGCCCTCGGGCGACCTGGACTACAAGGGTTACCTGAAACTTGATGAACTGCTGAAACTGCAACAACCACTGGCGGATCCAGCGTCCCACGATGAGACATTGTTCATCATCGTTCACCAGGTTTTTGAGTTGTGGTTCCGACTGATCCTGCACGAAATCGACAAGATCTTCGATCTTCTCGACCATGATGATGTTCTCGAGAGCGAGCGCCTGGTCCGCCGTCTCACGTCAATCGCCCGTTTGTTCATTCCCAAACTCAGCGTTCTGGAAACCATGATTCCTTCCGATTTCATCCAGTTTCGCGATCTGCTGAGGCCGGCCAGCGGCTTCCAGTCGGTCCAGTTTCGCCAGATTGAATTCGCGTCCGGCCTGAAGGATCGAAAGTATCTCGATATGTTTCGCAGCGATCCAGACGCGACGAAAAGGCTCGAAGAGCGGTTGGCCGCGCCCACAATGTGGGACCGTTTTGTGGCCTTGCTGAAACGGCGCGGATTCCAGGTCGAGGATGAGCCGGCCCAGCGGCGGGTTATCGTGGGGATCTATCGGAAGGACGGCGACCACAGCCTTCGCATGCTTTGTGAAGCCATGATCGAATACGACGAGATGTTCTCGCTCTGGAGGAGCTATCACGTCCGGATGGCACAGCGAATGATCGGATCCAAGCCCGGCACCGGTCAGGAGCTTGTCGAGTCCGCATATGGCAAGGCCGGTCCCATGGGCACGATCGGTGTGGAATATCTGGCTCGGACACTCA
>QHXD01000393.1:13937-21450 GCA_003223895.1 Acidobacteriota bacterium | reverse complement strand
AGTGCATCTGCTGGTGCCGCATTCCTGGCTCTACGTCGAAGTCACGGACGCTAAAGGGGAGCCCACAGTCTGGGCTATGGAAGCAACGGGCCCCGGCGGGCTCCAACGGGTCGGCGTCAAAAAGGAGGACCTCAAAGCGGGCGACTCCGTTAAAGTCCGGTGCCATCTGCTCAGAGACGGATCGAACGGCTGTCTTCTGGGGTTTGTGACGCCCACGCACGGTGACCTTGCCCGAGGCCATGGGGTCGAGAGAGATTGGGACGGCGGCGGCGGCGCGGGCACACCTGTCCCTGCGGGCGCACCTACGCCCAGGTAAGGAAGAGGCATTTTTTTCCGCTTAGCATCCTCGCCTCGTTGCTATTCTCAGTTGTTGCACCAGTCCCGGAATCCGGGACCGGTGCAGCCTGGAGTAGCCCATCTTGAATCCTGAGAATGAAAACTCCCGTTATCGTGTCGCTGCCCTATGTCTGGTCCTCATCTTCTGTCTGCAGGCATTGCTCTCCCTGCCCAGGCTTTCAGCAACCCCCGATGAACTGCCTCATCTATCATCCGGTTACAGTTACTGGCTGACACGGGATTTCAGAATCAACCCGGAACATCCGCCCCTCGCAAAACTGATCGCCGCGATACCTCTTCTGATGATTCGGCCAAAACTGGATACGACGAGCGAATACTGGTCGGAAGCCATCGAATATCCCTTTGGTTTCGATTTTCTGTACCGCAACAACGCGGATCAACTTTTGTTCTGGGGACGCGTCCCGATGATCGCACTTGCTGCGCTGGGCGCCATAGTTACGTTTCTCTGGGCGCGCGACCTTTTTGGTCCCGGCGCTGGGGTGCTGGCCCTTGGACTGTATGCCTTCTCTCCGAACCTTCTGGCCCACGGAACTCTGGTCACCACGGACGTTCCTCTGGCTGTTTTCAGTACTCTGACGTTGTACCTGTTCTCGAAACAGGGCGAACAACCGGCCTGGCGCAACAGTTTGTGCGTCGGTCTCGCGCTGGGCGCCGCCATGGCGAGCAAATTCTCAGGAGGATTGTTGCCGCTTCTCATAGCGGCCCTGTCGGCCCTGCGTGCATGGCAATCCACCGACAGGAAAGCGCAGGCGCTGAGAGAAATTCGAAATCTCTTCGTAATGGCCATCGCATCGCTGTTTGTGATTGAAGCCTCCTATCTCTTTTCGGCTTCTCCGCTGCTCTATTTCAAGAATGCGCGCCTTGTGAATGCCAATCACATCGCCAACTATCGTTATTACCTGTTTGGCGAATTCAAGGAAGGTGGCTGGTGGTACTACTTTCTGGTGGCCTTCGCCTTCAAGGCAACACTTGCCACGCTGATGCTGATGATGCTGGCCGCGGCCCGTGTGATCTCGAGACCGATCCGTGGCTTTGGCGAAATTGTTTTGCTGCTTGGCATCGGATTCTACGTTCTTGTAACGTCCGCAGGGGCAGGCGACCTGGGCGTCCGCTATCTTTTGCCGATCTTTCCGTTCGTTTTCGTTTGGGTCAGTCGGATCGTGCCTGATTATTGGACGAATCGTTTGGGACGCGCTGTTTTGTTCGTGCTCCTTGCCTGGCAGGCGTGGGCTGGAGTGTCCGCATTCCCGAACTACATTCCTTACTTCAATGAAATGGCCGGCGGCGCGCGGGGAGGGATAGAAATTCTCGACGACTCCAATGTCGATTGGGGACAGGGACTGAAACAAGCTTCCGAATACGTGCGAAACAGAGGCCCTGCCTCAAAACCAGTCATGGAGACCGCTCCTCTACAAGCCGCCGCTCCCCGGCGTGCACATTATCAGTGCCCACCATCTCACCCGCCTGAGAGCGCTCGATCCGGCATGGCGACAGTACAAGCCGGTTGACCGGATCGGAGAGTCGCTCTGGGTTTATCAGTTTTTCAAGTGACAATTGAACATTGAACAGTGAACATTGACATGAAATGAGCAGGAATCCCAAGGCCCTCGGGGCATACAGCTTCGTTCTGCATGAGCGCGGAGCTCATGGCCACCACTGGTCCGGAACCGGATGCCTTTCGATCAAGTCATTCACGGGCTGTGAGGCTTTCTACGATGTCGGCCGCGGGTTCTGTAAGGTCGATGACAGTTCGTATCTCATCTTAAATACAGATCAGGATTATTCCATCAGCGTCGAGGACGCCAGCCGTGGAGAGTCGTTCTGCATATTCTTCGAAGATGGGTTCGCCGAGCGCGTTCACCATAGCCTTTCCCGCAAAACCACGCAGCTGCTGGACAATCCCGATGCGTCTTCGACTGAGCCCATACACTTTTTCGACAAAACTTATCCGCACGACTCTGTTCTCTCGCCGGCACTCTCGATGTTCAAAGCCGGGTTTCCGCCTCACAAAGAAGAAACCGGCTGGGTCCATGAGCAGTTGTACGAAATGATGCGGCGTGTTTTGAACGTGCACCAGAACGTTCGTCGAGACGTGGAGCAGATTGATAGCGTTCGGGCAACAACTCGTGAAGAACTGTATCGCCGCCTGCACCGGGCCAGGGATTTTATGGCGGCGTGCCTGGATCAGCCCCTCACGCTGGAAGACATCGCGAGAGTGGCATGTCTTTCTCCGAATCATCTGCTTCGAACTTTCAAACAAGTCTTCAGGCAAACACCCCACCAGTTCTTGACCTCGAAGCGGCTCGAGGCTCCTTCAGCACTTTGTTCTCTCGATCTTTCGGTATTCCCCCGGGCAAATACCGCATCTCAAAAAGGTGATTTTCGAGACGACGGCAGGCCGCGACCCCGAATAGTGTTTCGAGTGTGGCGAGTTCCCCTCCTAAGTTAGGAGGGGTGGCTGCGCCACTAAGAAAAAGATCCCCTTCCAAAATGGCGCAGACGGGGTGGTTCCAGAAGCGAGATGGAAATAGCCGGGGAACCACCCCGGCCGCGCCAACAAAGGTGGCTTCGCGATATTTTCTTGATGCGCGGCCACCCCTCCTAACTTAGGAGGGGAGTTGGCGTACCAGGACCTCTCGGCGTCGCCGCCACGACAAGGAGCTTCGTATGAGTCGACGATTAGTCATGGTGCTGCTGTTTTGGTTTTGTTTGTCACTAACTGCTTTTGCCGAGGAGCCGAAAATGAACCTTTCAAAGATTGCCCAGATTTCCGTCCGAGCCAAAGACCTGCAACGAGCAACCGCTTTCTATCGCGACACACTGGAGCTGAAAATAATCGTCAGCACGCCGGTCATTTCAATTGCGGAGTGCGGAGGAGTTTTTCTCCTTATCAGCAAGGCCGAGACTCCGGAGTTGGATCATCCCAGTTCCGTGATCTACTTCGATGTGGACGACATACAGAAGACAACTGCGGATCTTTCAAGCCGCAATGTAAAAATTGACGACAAACCCCATATCGTGGGCCAGTTGGGCAATCAGGATGTATGGGTGGCGATTTTCCGGGACTCCGAGGACAACCTCGTGGGTCTGATTAGCAGGACACCTCGCAAGTAGGCCATAGTCTATAATGATTCGATGGTTCGAACAGGGAGGCCTAATGAAGAGATCGATAGTAGTAGTCTCGTTGGCGTGTGCACTGGTTGTCATCACGGGGGTGCTTAGCTTGAGTCAGGATAAAAAGGGAGGTCAGGAGCCCAAGCAAGTAACAACGGCGTCCGTGTTGAAATACACCGATGTTATTGTGGGTAAAGGCGATCCCGCAAAGAGCGGCGACAAAGTCGACGTTCACTATACCGGCTGGCTCTACGAAAACGGAAAGCGCGGTACCAAGTTCGACAGCTCCGTCGGAAAGAGTCCCTTCCCGGTGACGATCGGCCAGACGCGGGTCATCCAGGGCTGGACAGAAGGACTGCAAGGCATGCGTGCCGGTGGCAAACGAGAACTCATCATTCCACCGAATCTGGGCTATGGCGCGGGCGGCTTTCCCGGCGCGATCCCTCCTAACGCGACGCTCGATTTCGAGATCGAGATGTAGAGTATTTCGAAGTAATTAGGGGACAAAAATTAGCCGCCAATGACGCGAATTACGCGAACGGCGCATCAAAATGAATCGTTGATGCGCCGTTCGCGTAATTCGCGTCATTGGCGGCTAATTTTTGTCCACCGTTTACCTTGGAATCTTTGGAACGATCAGGTGGAAGAGCTTCACCGTATCCCCGGCGGCGGAGATCGTCGCGGTTTCCGAAGGGCCGAGATAGATCCCCATACCTTTGGTCACATCGTGATCCTTGTTCTCCAGATTGATGCGGCCCTTCCCCTCCATGAGGTAGATAAGCTGGTGCTTGTCGCCGGCGTCCGCTTTGAATTTCTCACCTGATTTCAGCCAGCGGAGCGACCCATGCACGTTTTTGGCGCCCACCAGTTCTTTATTCAGGATTTCAGTGAGTTCACCCTCGGACGTTTGCTTCCGGGGAAGCTTGTTCGTATCGATGAATGTGGTGTTTGGCATAAAACTCTCCTATGTCTGAACCCACACGCCGCCGTCCACCCGGTCCCATCGCAGGTCGTCAGGTGTTCCGTCGAGGATTGTGGTTTTGAATCGGTTTGGCGCCTGAAATTCGAAATAGAACAGGCCTGTTTCCGTGGCGCGAAGGCGATGCTTGGCCTCGGGCGGAATGAAAACCAGGCTTCCGGGTTCGACCGGGCGAGTGCCTTCAGGCGTCTCGACGGTGCCCTTTCCTTCGATGATGAAATAGAAGTGCTCGCAGTTCTCGTGGAGGTGGAACGGCGAGGAAGCGTTGCTCTTGTAGTGCATGACGCCGGCGAGCATGTCATCGATGTTCGTCAGTTCCTTATTGACGAAGAACGTGCGCTCGCGGCCAGGCACAACCGAGATCAGCTTCGGTAACTGATCCTCATGGAAAATGTACGCCATGTGTAACTCTCCTTAACGCGGGCTGAAGCCCGCCACTAAGTTGTTCTTCCCCCGGTTCATTTTGGCCGATACGAGACACGTGCAACTTCGGAGATCGGGACAGGTCCGATCGTCGCCCGGATTTCGGCTTGCACGTGGCGCTCGACTGTCGGTTTCGACGATCCGCGCCCTTCCTCACCCCAGACGACCGTGACTTCACTGCCCAGTTCACTGTGTTCGACATCCATCATCGCCAGCGAGACCATCGCGCGTTCGTTGTAAGTGTAGCCGGTGTAAGTGGATATCCCGACGGTTTTACCGCCTTTCAACACCTTGTCGTACGGCAATGTTGCATAGTTCGCCAGGGGTAAATCGATGTACTTGGCGATGTCTCCATTCTGGAATAAGGATCCGAAGACACGGGCAACATCTTCACCGTTCCAGACGAGCGTTACCTTCTTGCGCCTCTGGTTGGCGGCCATTTTTTCAACGCCTTTTCGCCCGACAAAGTCATGGTCGAATTTGACGAAAGACCCGTAGCCGAGGTCGTAAGGCGTGAGGTAGTAGTCCGTGATGTTGTCGGAGTAAAAGCTGCCTCCGAGTGAAGCCATGGCTTCATAGCCTGTGGCGCTCAACCACTGCCTGTAGCCCTTCATCGCTTCGCCGACATAAACTGCCGGCAGCGGAGATGGAATCCAGCCCGATTCGAGGCAGGTAGTCGGATAAGTTCGAGCGCCCACTTGCCGGATCCCGTACTCCTGACCGGCGTTAACAATGGCGTCCCGAACCTCGTCGCCGTGCTCCCAGGGACCAAAGATCTCCCAGCCGGCCTGTCCGACCATTCCGTGACGCAACGCGCGGATATCGCGGCCCGCGATCTTGAATGTATCCATATAAAAGAACCGGATATCCGGCACAGGCTTTCCCGTCACCTTCTCCATGACCCTGGCCGCATTGGGGCCCTGAACCTGGTATCTGAAAACCTTTCGTTTGCCTTGATTGACGAAAGACCTCTCGTCCCGTTCTGCTTTCGCGTCATACCCACCAGTCTCCAGGTTGTATTGAACCCAATTGTGGGCGGGAGGGCGTCCGACGAGATTGAATTTGTTTTTATCCAGAGGAAAGAGAATCGCGTCACCAATCACATAGCCATCAGGGTTGCACGCAACAAACTGTTTGGCTTGATTCAGTTTAAAATTGCTAAAGGTATTCACACCAAGATCGGAGAACAATTTGAGTGCATCGGGACCTTCAACATAAAGATCCGTCATATGGTGAGACAGGTCGAGAAGGGCGCAGGTCTCCCGCCATGCACGCTGCTCATCTCTCCAGTTTGTGAATTCGTGACGCACGACCGGGAAGGCGTACGGTCCTATCTGCGAATTCCGCAATAGTTTGACCGGACTCTCGACGGTTCTTAAGACTTCCTCCAAGCTTTTGTAACTCATAGCGGCTAGTAACTCCTCCTAATTCACCATCATTGGGAACATCCCGCCTACAGACAGGGCCTGAACTGTAACCCAGCAGCAATTGGCTTGACAAGTTGACTTGTCGGAAGGTAAATCACCGCTTGTCAAAACATCATCAATGGTTACTGCACACATGAATAAGACATTCGCAAAGATGGCACTTTGGTTCTGGGTAACAGCCGCACTGGCGGCAGTGGCATTCGCCGCAGGCCGGGCACAGTTACCCGACGAACCTGGCAAGAAGATCCTGGAAGGCGCCTGCACGGCCTGCCATAACCTCGATCGCATCGCAAGTAAACAGTACGACAAGGATTCCTGGGATGGCATCGTCCAGAGCATGAGGGACAAGGGCGCCTTGGTGAGTGACGATGAGGCTCCCGTGCTCGTGGAATATCTTGCCAAGAACTTTGGGAAACCTCAGTAGAATTTCAGGGCGGAGGGAACAAATCAGACTTAGCCGCGAATTACGCGAATGACGCCAAATGGGCGCGTTAAGAATTCTTTGATGCGCCCATTTGGCGTCATTCGCGTAATTCGCGGCTAAGTCTGATTTGTTCCCCCTTTTGCCGCAATCGATCCAGCAGATCAGCGGTGTCATTCCTCTGGGACAAACTCAGGGTGGGAAACGGGTGAGGGTGGGAAATGGGTGAGGGTGGGAAACGGATTCCCCTCCTTGCGAAGGAGGGGTGGCTGCGCCATCAATAGAATTGATCCGTTCCTTTAAAAGGCGCAGACGGGGTGGTCAGTCTGGTAACCACGTTGCTTGATGCCAGGAGTGCGAGAGCGCGGCATTTACAACATCAAAGCGAAGGAGCCACAGCGTAAACAGCTGCGACATTACTCAACTGCTGCAGAAGCCATACTCTGGAAGAATCTTAAGAGTGGTCAACTGAGCGGTAAGAAGTTTCGCCGGCAGGAGAGCATAGGTCCGTATATTGTCGACTTTTATTGTCCGGAAAGTCGGTTGATTGTCGAACTTGACGGTGCCGGTCATTTCACTGAAAACGGTGCGGAGTACGATGCGAAGAGGACCGAGTATTTTAGGGAGCAAAATATCCGAGTGATCCGGTTCGAGAATAAGACCGTCTACAGAGACTTGGAATATGTGCTGGAAACGATAAAAGCTAATCTAAAATGACCACCCCGTCTGCGCCCTTTAAGGAACGGATCAATTTTATTGATGGCGCAGCCACCCCTCCTTCGCAAGGAGGGG
>QHXD01000393.1:13345-13920 GCA_003223895.1 Acidobacteriota bacterium | reverse complement strand
TTCATTCTCCACTCCCACTCATTCTCCACTCGTTCATTTTCATCCCCCACTCAAATGTCTCAAATAAAATGGAAGAAATGATCCATCCCACACGTCTAACGTTTGAATTTCGGAGTTAATGAGCAAGCACATCATCGATGACCGGACCATCGAAGCATGCCAGGGCGGGGACACGGAAGCGTTCCGTCTGCTCTTCGAAGCATGCAAAGACCGCGTGTATTCCATCGCGCTTTGCTTCTTCGATGGCGATGAGGCAACCGCGAAAGACGTGACTCAAGAGGTTTTTCTCAAGTTGATGACGACCATTTCACAGTTCCAGAGCCGATCCGAGTTCTCCACATGGCTCTATCGTATCGTCACCAATGGCTGCCTGGACCGAAAGCGGGCGCTTCGACGGTTTCTGTCCTTCGACAGGTCCGGCGGCCGGGAGCTGCGAGCCCCGGGAAAGTCTATTGAGGACGGATACATTCAGCGAGAGCTTGAAGCGTCGGTTCGGGCGGCGATTGCCGGGATGAAACCCAAGCTGCGCATAGCAATCCTGCTGAAGTATTTCGAAGACCTGTCCTACGACGAAA
>QHXD01000393.1:10260-13270 GCA_003223895.1 Acidobacteriota bacterium | reverse complement strand
CGCATGTTTAGCAGCCATGTTATTCGACATCTTTCCGCGTACCACCACGGCGAATTATCTGCTCGTGAAAAACTGTATGTCGAAACACATCTGCAGGAATGCCCGAGATGCCGCGCCGCTCATGCCGAAATTCAGTCGGGGGCGCGTCTCGCATCCGTGCTGTCGCCATCCAGCGCGCCCGAGTCGATATGGCAGGAAATCCGCGCGGCGCGCCTGGCTCCCCGGCGCCGGCGATGGATTCCGCAGGTTGCACTGGCAAGCCTGGGCATGGCGATAGTGCTTTTTGTAATCCTTTCTCGCAGTCCTGTTCCGGAGGGACCGTCCTGGGAAGTAGCAGGCGTACCCGGAACACCCCGTCTGCGACCGGGCGACGTGCTTCAGACGGGCTCGTCCTCGGAAGCGCAGGTCAAAATCGCAAACATAGGCCAGCTCACGATCGATCCCAACACCAGGATTCGCCTGCTCGTGACGAAATCGGATCAGCATCGGATCGCCCTCGATCGCGGCAAGGTCGAAGCCACGACGTGGGCGCCGCCGCGACTGTTCATCGTTGAAACGCCCTCGGCCACCGCTGTCGATCTCGGCTGCAAATACACGCTGGAAGTGCAAGAAGACGGGAGCAGCCTGCTGCACGTTACACTCGGCCTCGTTGCCCTGGAACGCGACGCTCGCGAGACGATCGTTCCCGCCGGAGCGTTTTGCCGAACACGCTCGGGCGGTCCCGGTACACCCTTCTTTGAAGATTCGTCCGCGCAATTTCAGTCCGCGCTGGATTACGTCGACTCCGCAGTGGAAGGACCGGAACGAACCCGGCAGCTCGAGATCCTGCTTCGTCAGTCCCGCGTGCGCGATGGGCTGACGCTTTGGCATCTGCTTCCTCGTTTGGACCCGCAATCCCGCGGCCTCATTTATGACCGCCTGGCCCAGCTTTTGCCGCCTCCAGCGCAAGTTACTCGTGACGGCATCCTGGCCCTCGATCCGAAGATGCTCGATGCATGGAAAACCATCGTGTCTCAACTCTGGCAATAGACATGAGCGGCTGCGAATGCAAGCCCGACAGGGCGCAGCCATCAATAAAAGGAGTAACCATGGAGAAAAGTAAGGTTCGATTCGTCCTGCCACTTCTGGCGTTGCTTGGCGTTGTCACCGCTGCATACGCCGGCGGCTGGGCAATCATCACGCTAAATGACATACCTGATTATGCTGTCGCGGGAAAACCCCTCAACTTGACCTTCACGGTGCGTCAACACGGAGTAACTTTGCTTTCCAGCCTGAAACCGAGCGTTCGCGCCACGGATGCCGGCGGACTCGTGGCCAAAGCGGCTGTCGTTCGAACTGCGAAGGCCGGCGAGTACACGGCCGGCCTGACCTTACCGCAGCCGGGCGAGTGGACGATATTGATCAACAGCGGCTTTTATTCGTCCGCGACGACACTTCCGGTTCTGAAAGTCATCTCTCCCGAAAGCCCCTTGCCGACACCGTTTTCGCCGAACACTCGAGGAGCCCGTCTCTTCGTAGCCAAAGGCTGCGTGGGTTGCCACCGGCACGGGGAAATCAATCCGGAACGCACTCCAGACTCCAAGTTCGATCTCACTGGCAAACGGTTTCCTGCCGACTACCTCAAGAAGTTTCTCGCAGATCCCAGCATAAAACCTGCAGAGATGCCAAAGCTGAATCTGAAGGAAGACGACATCGAAGCGCTCGTCGCCTTTATTAACAAGTCTTTTCTGAAGACTGCACCAGTGAGGGCAAACCAATGAACAAAATATACTCTCGATTTCTGATTCCGGTTTTCCTGTTATTCGTCATCATAACGGCTGCCCACGCTCTCAGCGATCCGCCGAAGCCAAATGACCAGATTGACCTGAGAGTCCATGAATGGGGCACGTTCACGTCGATCGCTGGAGAGAATGGCGAAGCCGTCTCGTGGCGGCCTTTCGGAGGTCCCACCGATCTCCCTTGTTTTGTGGATCGCTTTCGAAACTCCAAACGCGACATACTCGGTTCGGTCCGGATGGAAACTCCCGTCCTTTACTTCTATGGCTCGCGCGACTCGACGGTGGACGTGAAGGTCCTGTTCCCAAAAAACGTCATCACCGAGTGGTATCCCAAAGCGACCGTCAGCCGGACGAATGACGCGATCGAATGGAGCGACGTCAGGATTTCGCCGAACGCCACCGCGGAGTTCCCTGTCGAACCTGGCGAAAGCCATTACTACGCGGCTCGCGAAACAGATGCGGCTTCTTTGCAGGTAGGATCGCAGAAAGAGAAGTTCCTATTCTATCGCGGCGTCGGGACTTTCGCATTGCCGATCTCGGCAAAGGCCATGGGAGACGGGATTCTGGTGAAGAATCTTCGGGCTGACGCTGTCCCCGGCCTCATCTTATTTGAGAACCGCGGAGGGAAGCTGCGATACCAGGTTGCAGGCACGCTGCGGAACGAGGTCGCTCTGGATTTGAGATCGCAACAGGCCAGCCTGAGGCCTCTCGAGATGGATCTCGAAAGGATTCTTGTTGCCGAAGGCCTTTACCAGAAGGAAGCCCAGGCTATGATCGAAACCTGGCGGGACTCGTGGTTCGAAGAAGGAACCCGTTTGTTCTACATCGTTCCCCAACACGTGATCGATTCAGTCCTTCCTTTAAATATTCAGCCGGCGCCGGCGCAGATCGCCCGCGTTTTCGTTGGCCGCATGGAGGTCATCACGCCGTCCATTGAGGAAGATGTCAGGCAGGCAATCGCGAAGAACGATCGGCCTGCTCTCGAAAAGTACGGCCGCTTTCTTCAACCGATAGCCAGGCGCATTGGGACAAAAAGCGCATTGCTGGATTCGATCTACTCCTCCTATGTCGAACGTGCGTCGAGCTGTAATTAAGGACGGGTTTGGAACCACAAAGATACAACGATCAGGCGGGGGTGGTCCCCTCCTGGGACAGGAGGGGTGGACGCGCCATCAATAAATGGCCCGGAGCCTCCTTTTAAAGGCGCCGACGGGGGGGGCGGTTCGGCGAAA
>QHXD01000393.1:543-10177 GCA_003223895.1 Acidobacteriota bacterium | reverse complement strand
ACGACCGCCGCCGCCCAGCAATCTCGGCACGGGAAGCAGTGGATTCGGCGTCATCGGCTGTGATGGCGATACGTTTTTCGTAGTGTTTTCGCCGGTGATGACAGCTTCGCCGGCCTGGAGTTTTCCAGAAACAACCTCCGTCTTCACTCCGTCCGTAATACCGAGAACGAGACTCCGCCGTTCGGGAGTACCGTCCGGGCTGAGAACCCACACTTCGCCAGAACGCGTAAATCTTTGAGTCGATCTTGTCTGATGAACTTTATCGGTGGGATCCCACTTCCGGCCGGGCGCGGATTCAGGTTCCGCTGCCGGGGGTGCTGCATTCGTAGACTCCACCTCTTCGTCCGGGACGGATTCGGTCCGGACCGGTTGACGCTGCATACCGGGTGGCGTATATCGAAGTCCCGTGTTAGGAATCGTCAGAACGCGATCCCGACGATCGACGATAATAGTGGTGTTTGCGGTCATGCCGGGTTTGAGTTTCAACTCCGAATTATCGACATCCAGAATCACGCCGTAGGTGACGACGTTCTGCACGGTTGAAGGATTGAGCCGTGTCTCCTGCACTCGTCCGCGAAACACCTCTCGCGGGTACGCGTCTACGGTGAAGGTTACCTCGGCGCCATCCGCCACATTTCCGATATCGGCCTCATCGACGCTGGCGTTGACCTGCATGCGGGTGAGGTCATTTGCGATCGTAAAGAGCGTCGGCGACTGCAAACTCGCAGCAATAGTCTGGCCGACGTCCACGTTTCGTGAGATCACAACGCCGTCTACCGGGGAATAAATGTTGGTATACCCGAGGTTGACTCTTGCCTGCTTCAAGTCCGCTTGGGCCCGCGCGAGCTGCGCCCTGGCCTGATCGAGATCCGCCGAGGAGGCAGCTTGCTGCGCCTCAGCCTGCTGGACTGCGGCCTGAGCCTGACCGTACTTTGCCTTGGAAGAATCCGCGTTCGCTTTGGCCGCATCGAAATCATTCTTTGAGAGCAGACCCTTCTGGTCCAGTTCAACCGCACGATTGTACTGGGTTGCAGTGTTGTTACGATCCACGTCCGCTGCTCCCAAATTCGACTGCGCGCTCCGGACCTCAGCCTCCCTCGTGGCCCGTCCGGCCTCGGCATTCCTTACCTGGGCCTGTGCGGCTGCCGCTGCGGCTCCGGCATTTTCAGCTTGTGCCTGCGCATTTCTCGGATCGATTTTGGCAAGCAGTTGCCCCCGCTTCACAACCGAGTTGAAGTCCGCATACAACTCCTGAACCTGACCCGAAGTCTGACTACCAACCTGCACCGTCACGACGGGTTGTATTGTGCCGGTGGCACTCACAACGGTCCGGATGGAACCGATGGGAGCCGGCGCCGTCATATAATCCGGCGCCTTCGCACTCGTGCGAGTGAATAGCATGCCTGCTATAACAAGCACGGACACAACTACAATAGATATAACAAAGGTCTTTCTATAAGGGCGAGTCTGCATGCGTCTAAAGGATCAGACGCATGGGTTTGGAAATCGGAAGCGGGGGAGATTTCAGCCGCGGATTACGCGAATTACGCGGATGGGCGCGCAACATCTTCATACGAGCGGAAATACAGTGTAATGGCGCGCCCATCCGCGTAATTCGCGTAATCCGCGGCTGAAATCTCCTCCGGCTAGAACAACTCCCGAATGGGATAAGCGAGCCAGTCGTTCGTCGAAGGTACGTATTCGAAGCCCCGGCCCAGCGGATCATCGCGGCGAACGGTCGTGTAATCGATTCCGAGCGCCGAATAGATTGTTGCCGCGATGTCTTCCGCGAGTACGGGCCTGTCCTCAGACCAGCCGGCCAACTCAACGTGCTGGCCATCGGCGCCGGTTTCGCCGAGCACTTGTCCGCCTCGCACGCCGCCACCCGCAAACAGAGCGAAGTGCACGAAGTAGTGATCCCGACCTTTCAGGTCAGTCAGGCTGCCTACGGTTCTGCCGAACTCGCCCTTGACCACGATAAGTGTCTCGTCCAGACGAGTACGTCCATTCGCTCCCGGCATTGTTGCCAGGTCGGAGATCAGGTTGGCGAGACCCGCATCAAGCTGACGCGCGGGTGGGTAGATGCCCGCGTTAGGAGTGTAAATGTTCTGGTGGTTGTCCCAGCCGCCCAGCGAGATCTGGATGTAGCGCGTTCCCAAATTCGCGTTCACCAGGTTACGCGCAACGATACACGAGGTACCGAACGTGTTATTGCCGTAACGCACTCGTTCCGCACCCGTTGTGCGAAAAGCAGCATTGACGCCGGGATCGTTCATGATCTCGCGCGCGCTGGAATAAAAATCCCGCATGTCATCGAAATCCGACCGCCGGATCCCGCCGGCCTCGAGGGCTTGAAGCACCGAATACTGCTCCGCAAAGGCCGCATCACCGTCCGGGTTTGTGATGTTGGCCAGGCCGTTGTTGCCGGCGACGACGTCGAACGGTGAATACCGTCCTGGCAGATAGCCTTGTTTGACCAGGCCCCCTGTGCTGTTCAGCGCAACGAAACCGGGTAACCTCTGGTCCGCAGCCCGCTTCGGCTCGAATTCCAGGGCGACGACCGAACCAATGTTCGGCGCAATCTTACCGGTTGCGCTGGCAGGACTCCGGGCAACCTGGGTCCATGTTTGAAGAAGCGCGTGCACCAGGGCGCTCGACTGGCAGCTGCGCACGATCGCGATGCGGTTCAACTGCGACGCCATCGCCGGCATGAGCCCTTCCGGAAAATCGATGCCGTTGATGGTTGTCGCCCGGAAATCCGCCGGCGTCCATGGGCCAACCTTCAAATCGAACGTGTCGATCTGGCTTGGTGCGCCGGCCAGCAGAATGAAAATGACGTTTTTCGCGGTGTTGAGCAGCGTCACCTGAGGCGCCTGAGGCGGATACGGCGACGCCGTTCGAGCAAAGAGGTCGAACGGAGAAACGAAACAACCGGCGACACCCGTCCCCGCGATCTGAAAAAACACTCGGCGATTGATAAAGGGATTCATGGAGTTCAATAACTGAATAGAAATTCCAGTTTGTTCAACAGCGCCCATTGCACCAGCTCCGCGCCACGCCGGATACCTGCCTGGCGCATAACGTCGGAAGCACTCACGACTTCCTGCGAGGATGGGAAGCGCGATAGCGTCGCCAGGTACAACTCCTCGATGATTCGAGCGGGATCGCTTGTTACGCGCAGCAGCCTCTGAACGTTGGATCCGTTGTCATTCGCGTGAACGCGCGTCATCACGAAGTTGTTATTCATCATGTTCAGCGCCTGAAGTATGGACACACTCGAGTTCCTGAAAGTAATGTCGCGATCGCCGCGGCCAAAGGCATTCAAAAACTGCGCGACCTGCGCGTTCGAACGCGGTTCGCGCGTGTCGGGTAGCTGCATTGCCCAGTTGGCGGGAGGCAGCGGATCATTGACTCCCACATAGTCGAGCGTATAGCGCGGCAGGACTCCGGTCGCTTTTACAATCGCGTCACTTTCGCGCGTAATAGGGCACATAGGCGGCGCTCCACGTGTTTGGATAGGATGACGAAAGTTGATAGGCGTTCGACTTCACGATCAGCGTGATCAACTGCCTCAGGTCCATGTTGTTGTCGCGGAACCACTGTGACAGTGCCTCGAGCAGTTCGGGATTGGTGGGCTGCAGCGTCCAGGGCGCCGGCGGCGGATTGCCGGGATCCAGTCTCGCCAGGTCGAAACCATTGGAAGGCAAAACCAGCGCCTCGACCATCAGCTTTTCCCAAACGTAATTCACGGCGGCCCTTGCGAACTGGGGATCCCATGTAATGGTCACCGCCAGCGCCTGGCGCCGAGGCAGGCCAAAACTGATTGTCTCGCCCGTGAACGGGTATCGAGGAGCAGCCTGCTTTATGTCTCCCACAGGTTCACGAGAAGTGCGATTACCGATGCGCGTGTTCAAAGCGTACTCACCCGCCGTCATTTCCGAGACGATGAACCTGGCATACAGCGGGTCGGCGTTAACCACTTCCCGTTTCATTTGCGTTCGCGCGAAGAAGGCGGACAGGCCCCAGATGTCCGCGCGCTTCTGCTGCTTGCCCCAGAGGTTGACCGCGTCCAGGTGCCGCGCACCGTCGTGGCACAGAAGGCAATCCACACTGTTGATGCCCAGAAACATCTGGGCGACGTTTACGGCCTGGCCGTCGTAGGTGTCTTGAATCGGTCCCATCGGCACGGTCCCGCCGACCACCCAATTCACGGCACCGTCTTTGAACGTGTCCCCGGTTGCGCCGATCATCTCCTGCGCAATTCGCCAGTACGGCTTATTGAGTGAAACTGCCTCCTTAAGGTAATAGTAAAAAGCGTCCCGCCCCTGCAAATAGCGGTTCACGTTCGAGGACGGCCCGTCGTTTTTGAACAAGTCGCCGAGGAACATCGTCCACTTGTCCACGAATTCCTCTGTTCCGATCAATGAATCGATGAGCACATCACGTTTGGCCGGATTCGAGTCATTGATGAAGGACCGGACTTGCTCTACGGACGGAATGCGACCGGTTAAATCGAGGTATGCTCGCCGCAGGAATTCCTGATCATCCGCCAAAGGCGCGGGCTGAATGCCGTCACGCTCCATTCGGCTGAAGATGTGTTCGTCAACGAGATTTCTTCGCGGCACGGTCACTTTGTCTGCCGCAGCCAGGTTCAGCTCGCGACGAGCGACGCGGTCGGTCCATCCGGAGATCTCCCGCCAATGCTGTCCGGGCGTGTACAGAAAGCGGTCCGGATTATCCAGGTACGTGCAGTCTGCGGAAGAAACGGCCAGGATAGGAAAAGCCAGGAAAGCTGACCGTAACCACTTTTTCATGGGATCGGTCCTCAGGGGGTATGACCACTCTAGCAAACGGTCACGGCAGACAACAAATACTAAGGAACCGTATTGCAGGCCTGGGTATTCCCCTCCTCGGAGAGGGCATCAACATACTTGCCCTCGGAGAGGAGGGGTGGCTGCGCCACTAATAAAATGTTGCGAAGCCTCCGAAGCGGCGCAGACGGGGTGGTCACTCACACATCACGTTTCAAACGCACTCCGCAACGTGACTTGTAAGCGACCACCCCGGCCGTGCCATTTCGGAACGGATTCTTTTTCTTGATGGCACGGCCACCCCTCCTTTGCAAGGAGGGGAATACGACTAACTTGGAAATTTTCCGTCAAACCTCGTCACTGATCAGCTCGCTCTAACCGGCTTTCAGTCTTCATTTTGAGATAACGCCCCGGCTTGAACAGACTTAGCTATCGCTCACCCATCCCATCGATTCGCGGTCCTGCCGTTGCCTTATGTGAGGCGACCCAAGGAGGGTTTATGAAAACAGAAAATGAATCTTCACGAACACTGACGCCCGGAACTTCCAGGCGTCGAACCAGCAAACTGTGCGCAGTCGCCATCCTTCTCGTTGCCGGTGTCATCGGCATCGCCTGGATGAGCTCACCGCGCAAAACACAACTCGGCGGATCGCCAAACCGCTTGCCCGCCTCCACGGACACGCAAAATTCTGTCAATACTCGATTGGACTCGGCAGAAGAGAAGCTGAACTCCTGGGGGAAAGAGCGGACTGGCTTGACGGACCGAATGGCTCAGCTCGAGAAGTCTGTGGCCTCCAATGTCAGGAGAGCGCGGGCCGAAGCCCTTGCGCTGGTTGAGGGCGTAAAACGCGAAATGCGTCAGGGTCTGGACTCTGTTCAGTCCAGGTTGAGCGGTGTCGAATCGACACAAACTGAAATGCATGACGAGGTTGCTCGACTTCAGAACGACCTCGCCTCCGTACAGCATGACCTGGCGTCCATGCGTGAAGCGGCCGCACAACAAACGACTCAGGTGCGCCAGATCGACCAGGCGCAGCAGTCCACTCAGAGCGAAGTTTCAGGACTGCACAACCAGATGCTGTCGAACCAGAGCCGGGTGGATAACCTCTACTACCAGGTGGAGCGGCAACGCGTCGATTTCGAGGTTTCGAAGGACCGAACCACCGAATTGGTTGCCGGCATATACCTGACGATCAATCACACGGATGTTGCCCATCAACAGATTGGCGGATGGTTGCAGATCGCCCGCGACGGACGCTTCCTGTGGTTGCACGATGCAGGCGCACAGCATCCGATTGCCTTCTCCAGCCAGGGGGACGAGAGAGCATATCAGCTCGTGTTTACTCGAATCGCAGACGGCAATGCGGCCGGTTACATCCTGGTTCCGGTCACGCCGGTAACCACACAGACGGCAGCGAAATGAGGAACGTGCCGGGGGAAAGAAATTCGAAAGAAATGACAATTGACTATTGACAAGTGACCATTGACAAAGCTTTGTCAATGGTCACTGGTCAATAGTCAATTGTCATTTCTTTCGAATTTCTTTGTGCCTTTGTGTCTTTGTGCTTAATCCCGACGCACGGTCCCGTCAAGAAGCTCATAAATCCGCGTAACTCCGATAAGCGGAACGCCCGGCGCCTGGATACCTGGGAAGTGCTCCCGGTGCTTCGTCAAATCGGCTCGCTTCGCGGCCTCCTCCGCAGAAACGCCTTGTTGCTTGAGGCGGCTGACCTGGTCCCAGACATCGCGAAGGTACGCCTGAAAGTAATCGATCTTGGCTCGGTCCGTGAAAGCGTCGCCGTGACCGGGAAGAACAGTTACGAAATCGAGCTTCTTCAGCTCCTCCAATGTTTTGCTCCACTCGTCCACAAATGCATCGCTCATGTTCGAAAGCGCCGACGTCAGCATGTCTCCCGTACAAACAATCTTCTCTTTTGGAAGGTACACAACGACATCGCCGGCAGTATGGGCACGACCGAGAAAACGAATCTGGATTTCGCGATCGCCCCGGTACAGCGTCATCCGGGTCTGGAGAGTCACGTTTGGCGGTGTGGGTTTCAGTTCCGCCTGTGACGCAGAATTGTTCTCGGCAACTTGAAGCTGTGTTTGCAGATTCGCCTTCCTGGCCGCATCGGATTCCGCTGCGATCCGTTTTTTCAGATCTTCGATCTGCCGGGGAATTCCCGTCACGTAACTCTTATACAGCGGCATTTCAATCGATTTGCCGCCCATAAGCATCTGGCGGGTGAACTCGTGACCGATGATCGCGACATCTTTGTCGAAGATCTGATTGCCGTGGGCATGGTCGTAGTGAAAATGGGTATTGATAACGGTGCGCACCGGCTTGTTCGTGATGTCCTTCAGCTCATCGAGCAATACCCATGCTGCCGCGGGCGAAACGTGATCATCCACAACGATGACGTCGTTGTCGTTGACGATAACGGACGAGTTGCCAACCACCGAAAGCGCACCGGTGCCGACTGCGTGATAGACGCCATCCGCAACTTTGTTGAACCTGTATGCCTTTCCCTGGTGAAAAGTGCCGGCAGGTTGTCGTTGAGCCTGAATTCCCGCAAGCGTCAAAGTTATCAGAGCGGCAGTGAACGCCATCGTCAGTCGGACCATCGGCTCCTCCTTATTTATATGAGTCGCGAGAGTATCTAACTGAAACGCGGTTGGCCAGCTAATTGCTGTATGCACTGTGGGGTCCCGCGGATGCGGCCACCCCGAGAACTGCAAGATGAACCGTATCTTCACCGTTCTGTGCGTTGTAGCATTCATGGTCTCCGCTGCGGACGCAGCTAACCAGTCTCGAAAACACCATAAACCGGTCAAAATTACTCGAACCGCAAACCGCCGGGCACCCGCCGTAGATCTGAGTCAGGCGAATAATCCACAGACGAAAAGTGTGGGCCCCCACACCAGCGGACCGGCAGTGTTGCGGGCACAAATCCTGCTCGATCGGGCGGCTTTTTCACCGGGCGAAATCGATGATGCCTATGGCCCAAATCTTCGCTCGGCGATACACGGCTTTCAAACAGCGCATCAACTCCCGGCCACAGACGAATTGGGACTGGAGACATGGGCGCTGCTCGAGATGGACAGCGAACCGGTCTTGATCCCCTATGAAATCTCCGCGGAAGATGTGGCCGGTCCGTTCGAGGAGATCCCCGCCGACATCATGGAAAGAGCCAAACTGCAGGCGCTGGGCTTTCAGTCGCCGCTCGAGCTGCTCGGTGAAAAATTCCATGTCAGCCCCAGAGTCCTGAGACTTCTGAACAAGGGCAAAGCCTTCGATAAGGAGGGCGAGCAGATCCTCGTTCCTAATGTCGGCACACCGGGGGAACCGATCCGCAAGGCTGCCTCAATCCTTGTTCTTGTTCGCAAGAGCGATATGACGGTCACCGCGCTCGATGCGCAGGGCATGGTGATGGCCCAGTTTCCTGCAAGCGCCGGGAGCGAACACGATCCGCTACCCATCGGAAAATGGAAGATCAAAGGCGTCGCCAGGAATCCGGTGTTTCATTACAGTCCCAAACTCTTTTGGGATGCCGAGCCGGGGAACTCGGCGGCGAAGATTGCGGCCGGACCGAACAATCCAGTGGGCGTGGTTTGGATCGACTTGTCCAAATCGCATTACGGGATACACGGCACGCCGGAACCGTCGCAAGTCGGCCATGCTCAATCACACGGATGCATCCGCCTGACGAATTGGGACGCGATGCGGCTGGCGGGCCTGGTTTCTCCAGGCATGACCGCGATCCTCACGGAGTAAAGCTATGACTCGATCTCGTCTGATGACTTTTCTGGCAGGTTTTATTGTGGGCGGCCTCGCGATGATGGGTATCGTGATGCTCTCCTCGCAGCAGCCTCCCGAACTGGAAATTGTACACGCAGGCGGCCCCACGGTTCCGCCTGATGCCGCTGATGCCGACGCCAATGACGCAAATGATGCCTCCGCCGAGGCGCCGGCGAACGACTCTGCAGATTTTTCCCGCAGCATCATTATCCCCGTCCAGGGAGTATCCGCGGCGGCCATTCAGGACACCTTCGACGAAACTCGTGGAACGTCACGCAGGCACGAAGCGACGGATATCCTCGCACCGCGGGGCACGCCCGTGATTGCAGCCGACGACGGCGTGATCAAGAAACTGTTTTTGAGCAAGCCCGGCGGCAATACCATTTATCAGTTTGATCCCGCCGAGCAGTATTCTTATTACTACGCTCACCTCGATCGATACGCCGAAGGTATTCGCGAGGGTTTGACGGTAAAGCAAGGTGACGTTATCGGATACGTAGGAACCACCGGCAACGCGCCCGCAAACACTCCTCACCTGCACTTTGGAATTTTCAAGCTCGGGCCGGAAAAGCGCTGGTGGGAGGGAACGCCCATCAATCCCTATCCGATTCTCATCACGCGGGCAAACAAATGACAATTGACTATTGACCATCGACCATTGACAAAGCTTTATCAACGGTCGATGGTCAATAGTCAATTGTCATTTGTTTCTAATCTCTCTCCGGGGCAGCAGTTCATCCTCGATGACTTTGCAGGCCAGCGGTTTTCCCTCCCCTCCCAGCAAAACAAACGTATAGAGCTTGTTGCGCTCCAGCTTCACGTCCTTGAGCTTCAGGCCGTCGGTTTTGCTTCCGCGCTTTCGAACGGTTAGTTCGATGGTCGCAGGGTCGATTTCCTTGTACTCCGTCACTTGAGCGAAACTCTGACCGCTGAAAATTCCTTCTTCGTCACCGGCCCGGAAAATGTCCAACTTGTCGATTCCCGGCGCCGCATGAATCAATCGCACTTTTGCCTTACCCGGCCC
>QHXD01000393.1:0-479 GCA_003223895.1 Acidobacteriota bacterium | reverse complement strand
GACTGTAAGGGGAGTTCCGACCTCGTTGGCAGAGTTGTACAACTTGAGATCATGCTTCGAATCCTGACGCCCGCCCGGAAGACCTACGTAAGGAGTCACGGTTTGGGACGGAACCTTGGTAAAGGCTGCCATGTCGCGGTAATACACATCTTTCGTACCCTGTGTCGCATTTATAAAACGAACTAATGTTTCTTTTTCCTCCTTCGCGGCAGCGGCGGACGGGGCAGTGGAAGTCTTGTTACCTACTGTAGTCTCGACCGGCTGCGTCGATCTCGAGCAAGCCCCGAGTGACAGCATGGCAATGATCAGGATCGCAATCATCTCTTACTCCAGGATTTCTGTTTGGATGTTCCTACCTTAAATTGTATATCCCGGTCACATTGGCGTAATTCGCGTCATTCGCGGCTGATTTCTCCTAAGCACTTGACACCGGCGACCGGACTTGATATCCGAAAGCGCAGTCTGCCCACTAACGAGGT
>QHXD01000392.1:615-8510 GCA_003223895.1 Acidobacteriota bacterium | reverse complement strand
ACCAGATAGTTCGAGATGCCAATGCTGCTGGTCGAAGCCGTCCAGCTGAGGTTGACCTGAGTGGCGCCGGCCGCCGTTGCTGTCAGATTCGACGGTGCCGTTGGGGGTAGCACATTCGTAACGGCAGATGCCGTGTTCGAGTAACTGCTGAGGTTCGCCGCAGCGTCAGTGGCGCGCACGCGATAGCTATAGCTGGTGCCGTCCGAAAGTCCGGTGTGGGAATAGGACGCAGCTGTGGAGGTTCCAATCTGTGCGAACGTACTGCAGCCGACTCCCTGGCACGCTTCGATGGTGTATCCCGTGACTGCGACATTGTCGGTTGAGGCGGTCCAGGTCAGGTTTATTTGACTCGTGCCCGAAGTCGTTCCCGTCAGATTGGACGGAGCAGATGGCGGTACTGTGTCTGCAGTGGTGGCGGTGGCGGTGTTCGAATACCCGCCCAGGTTGTTATGCGTGTCGATTGCGCGCACACGATAGGAATAGCTGGTTGCCGAAGTCAGTCCAGTATTGGAGTACGTGGTCGTAGTTGAAGTGGCCACCTGAACGAAATTGGAGCAGCCGGCACCCTGGCAACGTTCGACCAGATAGTTCGAGATTCCCACGCTCCCGGTTGACGCCGTCCACGAGAGGTCGATCTGCGTTCCGCCTGCAGCCGTTGCCGTGAGGGCCGGCGCAGTCGGTGAAGCGTCCGTCAGAGTTGACGTTATGTTGGAGTAGCTGCTGAGGTTTCCTGCGGCATCGGTTGCCAGCACGCGATAGCTGTAGCTGGTTGCCGGTAAGAGGCCAGTGTTGGAATAGGACGCAGCAGTGGAGGTTCCAACCTGCGCGAATGAACTGCAGCCGGCTCCCTGGCAGGCCTCAATGGTGTATCCCGTGACACCAACGTTGTCGGTTGAAGCCGTCCAGGTCAGGTTGATCTGAGTCGTGCTCGAAGCCGTTCCCGTCACATTGGACGGCGCAGATGGCGGCACGCCGTCTGTCGTTGTGGCGCTTGCGGTGTTCGAGTATCCGCTCAGCGTGCTCTGGGTATCGCGGGCGCGCACGCGATAAGAGTACGTTGTTACCGAAGTTAGACCAGTATCACTGTAGCTGGTCGCCGTCGGAGTGGCCATTTGAACGAAGTTGCTGCAGCCGGTTCCCTGGCAGCGCTCGACCAGATAGTTCGAGATGCCGATACTGCTGGTCGAAGCGGTCCAACTCAGGTTGATCTGAGTGCCGCCAGAAGCTGTTGCGGTCAGATTCGCCGGTGCCGTTGGGGGTAATGCATTCGTAACCGCTGAGGCCGTGGTCGAGTAACCGCTGAGGTTCCCCACCGCATCAGTGGCACGCACGCGGTAGCTATAGCTGGTGCCGTCCGAAAGTCCGGTGTTGGGGTACGAGGCAGTTGTGGAGGTACCAATTTGTGCAAACGAGCTGCAGCCGGCCCCCTGGCAGCGTTCGATCATATACGACGTAACGCCGACATTATCAGTCGACGCCGTCCATGTCAGATTGATTTGACTGGTACTCGCAACCGCGGCAGCCAGGTTTGTTGGAGCAGTCGGCGGTGTGGTGTCGGAAGCGCCAGTTGTCGTGGCGCTGACCACGCTCGAGTACGCACCGAGGTTGCCGGCGGCATCTTTGGCGCGCACGCGATACGTATATGTGGTGCCCGTACTCAGTCCAGTGTCGGTGTAGGATGTGGTGCTGAATCCGGCTGTAGTACCGATCTGCACGAAGTTTGAACATCCGGAGCCGAGACAGCGATCGATGAGATAGCCCGTGACGCCTGTATTGTCGGTCGACGGATTCCAGGTCACTGTGATCTGGTTAGAGCTGGCCGAGGCATTCGCTGATACTACGCCAAGCAGAACAGTCTGCCAGTTCGCCGCTGGAGCAATGGTCCAACCTGCGCTGTAGCTGCCTGCCCCACTCGCTATGGAGTCCTCTGCGGCAAGGTAATTCGAGGAAGCCATGCTTTCGAGTGTATAGCCGCTGCCCGCGGTCCAGGTGACGCCAACGGCGCTCTTCGCGAAATCGATCAGGAGGTCGGCCGGCTGAGTCGTGTTGATCGTCGCGCTGGCGATGCTTGTGGTCGCGGTGCCGCCGTCATCGGTAATGGCGGAAATGACGTCGATGGGAGCAGTCGTGTTCGAGCCTTTGATAACGAGCACAGAGATAACCAGTGGCTGAGCGGGGGAGAGGGCGATCGTGACCGTGTGTCCCATTCCAACGTTCGGCGTCTTCGCATACCAGACCCGGCTTCGCAGATCGACGCCCGGAGTGTGGTTCGTCGGGCCTGCTGCCGAGATCCATGTATTCCCTTTGCTGTCGGTGAGCGTCATTGTGGCGTTCTGGTGGGAGGAGCCGTAAACGACGATCAAGTCACCACCGGTGCTGTCAAATACAGGGCTGGTGTTTATGACAGACGGCGGAGCTCCACCAGCGGCGCCGCGGGCATTCGCGGGCGCCGTGGGAGGAGTCGTATCGCCGACGGGACCCACCGGTGTGTTCATGTCCAATTCGAGCTCGGTTTGCGTCAGCGCCCTGTTATAGACGCGAACTTCGTCGATTCGGCCTGTGAAGTTTTGTCCGTATAAGCTGTCTCCTCCGATCTGGAGCGGCAGAGTAGATACGGTCAGCGGAGATGACTGAGGCTGTGACGCGACGTTGATGCCATTGATCCAAAAGGCCAATTTGGCTCCATCGAACGTCGCAGCCACGTGTGTCCACGTGTTCACCGGAAGTACGGAACCCGCGGCCGAGTTCTGCCAACCGTTTCCGAATGTGCCACCGACGGTGGGCCCAACTCCCGCGGTAGACGCGGCCTCGAGGTAGTAGCTGTCGTTCTGCTTGTAGATCAGGTCGGTCCATCCCGATGGCGTAACGGTCGGATACACCCAGGCTTCGAGCGTCATGCCGGCGGTCAGGTGCAGTGAAGCCGAGTCATTGATGGTGACGCGCGAACTGGTTCCGTTGAAAACCAGGGCGCTGCCATACTTGCCTGAAGCGGTCCACGTCCCGCTTGTGATCGTTCCGGCATTTCCGTTGCCGGACAAGTCTACGAGCGTCGTTCCCGTTCCGGCATCAAACGAATAAGCGGCCACTGGTCCGCTCGCTGGTGGCGCGGTGTTCGTTGTCGCAATAGCCACAGTGGAATAGCCGCTCAGATTTCCCGCGGCGTCAGTCGCAAGCACGCGATAGCTGTAGCTGGTTGCGGCCGTCAGTCCCAGGTCGTTGTAAGTGGTTCCTGCCGGCGTCGCAATCTGCGCAAAGCTGGCGCAGCCGGCGCCCTGGCAGCGTTCGACACGGTATCCGGTCACGCCAACATTATCGATTGAAGCCGTCCACGTCAGGTTGATCTGGCTGCTGCTGGCTGCGGTTGCGGTAAGGTTCGAGGGAACCGTCGGAGGAGTGATATCCGGAGCAGTCGTCGTTGCGGTCGCTGTGTTCGAGTAAACGCTGAGATTTCCCGCGGCGTCAGTCGCTCGCACTCGATAACTGTATGAAGTGCCCGCGGTCAGGCCGGTGTCGTTAAAACTGGTCCCGGCGGGCGTTGCGAGTTGCCCAAAGTTGGAACAGCCTGTGCCCTGGCAGCGTTCAACCCGGTATCCGGTTACGCCAACATTGTCTGTAGAGGCGGTCCAGGTGAGGTTGATTTGTGTGCTGCCTGCCACGGTCGCGGTCAACCCGGTCGGGGCAGTCGGCGGTGTGGTGTCTGCGGCGCCAACCGGGGTACTCATGTCGGTCTGAACCTCTGTCTGCGACAGAGCCCGGCTGTACAGGTGGAGGTCGTCGATTACGCCAGCGAAGTGATCATCGTCATCGGCACTGCTTCCAATCGCGACGGCGGCAGTCGAGCCGGTACCAAGCGTGACGGCTGCGAGTGTTTGCGAAAGGACACCGTTGACATAGAGCGTTGTTCCCGTGGAGTCGGCCTCGACAGACAAATGTGTCCATGTGTCTAGTGGTGGACCGTAGGCAAAGGTAATGATCGAGTTGAACGTCGAAACATAAACACGGCCGGTTGAAATCGCCAGCCCGACATCAAAACGCATCTGACTTGAAGAGTAGGCGTCGCGTTTGCTGAAGAATGCACCCCAGTCCGCGAAGCTCGAGGGCTTTACCCATGCTTCGAGCGTAAAGGGTAGCGCGGCGATGTCCAGCGTTGCCGGTAATATGACTTTGTCGTCAATGCCGTCAAAGGACAGGCCGTTTCCATTCTTGCCCGTAGTCCACGAAGCTCCGTTGGCCAGCGTTCCATTGAAGCCGTTTCCGGAAGAATCCGCAGTCGTGGTGCCAGTGCCTTCGCTGAAGCCGAAAGCAGCCACTTGCCCGGGTAAGACGTCCATAGCGACTCTTCCCAGCCCGATCGAGCTGCGTGAACTCGATGGATTCGCGATACCGGGCGACCCCAAACTGATCCTGGAGCCGGACACCTGCGAATCACCGCGAAACAAATCGGTCCCGGCAACCAAATAGACTTTTTGATCGGCACCCAGCTCCAACCCCGAAATTGGTCCTGGGAATCGCTGCCTCCACAGCTCTTCGCCCGTCGCAATGCGAATCGCAACAACTTCGTTTGTTCTTGGCGCGACTGCAAAAAACGTTCCTCTTGCTTCGTTGGCCGGTGTGTCGGCAAATCCTCCGCTGAGTGACTCAATGCGAGACCATAGGGTCCGGCCTTGTGAATCGATCGCGGCATAGCTGGAACCGGTGCCTGGCAGGGAAGTCTGGACAACAAGCAATCCCGCGTTCAAAACGGCTGCCGTGTCTGTTACAAGCAGGCCGGTCGCAGAAACTTCACAGTTTTGGATGTCCGTCGGAAGCTTCAACAGGTTGCTGTTTGCGCCGCCGGTGTTCAAGACATCCTTAAAAGCGTAAACCCCGCTCCTGACATCGCACGCCGAATTGAGCAGTACCTGGCCGAAGACTGACGACAGACCGACAGCTTTTCCGAGCTCGCCAGAGGCACCAAGCTGGTACAAGTAGACCGTGGACTGATCCGTACTAAATACCGCGGGACGGTACCCGCGGCCGGTATTGCCGAGGTAATCCCACTTCCGCGTCCCGTCAGGATTGATTGCCGTGAACCGTTCCTGGAAACCGGAGGCTTTGCTGCCGGTATGAAAGTAGACGGTTCCGTCCTTACCGATGATTAACGGTGCGGACTCATCCCCTGAATTAGCCAGAAACGGCTGGGCCCAACCGGGTTGGCCGGTGATCGGATCCAGCGCAATGACTGTATTCGTGGAAGATGCGTATACCACTCCGGACGACGCGACGGCGACATCGACGACAGGACCGTTAAGCACGGCGAGAGCGTTCGTGCGCCATCGCAGTTGGCCGCTGTCCGTGTAAGAGGCAACGTTCGTACCGTCCGTCAAAACCAATGAACCATCGTCAGCAGTTCTTTTTAGACTCGCCTGAACATTCGACGCGATGACTCGAAATGTCGGAAGGGAAGTCGGACCCGGCAACGGACTAACATTCGTGCGGGATGGATTGGAAGCGTCCATGCGCCATCCGTTCTCTACGGTGGCGCCGGTATATTGAGCGAAAAGAAGGAATAGAACAGTAATCAAGGAGGACATCATGTCTAACTCCACGTGGCTAAAATGAAGGCTTTATCTTTCAGAACGATCGCTAATGTAATTGCAGATCTTCGTCGGCTAATGTGGTTAGCGGTCGGCGATGCAGGATCTTGTCGGAAAATCGCAGCGTGGAGTCCAGGATCTTCATTGATGCGGGCCACATGTGGCCCTTCTCCACTTGCTTCCGGGCGGTTTCAGACAGGGTTCTACGCACATCGGCATTCTGCAGTAATCGAATGACATGCTCGGCGAAGGCATGCGGCGTTTCGGCCACAAGAAGGTCCCTTCCGGCAACTGCTTGAATTCCTTTCGCGGCGTTCGGCGTTGCTATCACGGGAATTCCCATTGCCATCGCCTCCAGAATCTTGTTCTGCGTTCCCCTTGCAATCCTAAGGGGAGCAACCGCCACTGCTCCGCCCTGGAGGTAACGCCTGACATCCGGTACGTGGCCGGTCACGACTATGCCTGGCGTTTGTTCCAGTTTTCGAATCTTGCGTGTTGGATTTGAGCCTACGACGCGAAATTCGACCTTCGGCAGTTTTTTGCGGATAAGAGGCAGGATGTTTTCGGCGAAATAACAGACGCCATCGATGTTGGGAAAGTAATCCATCCGTCCAAGAAAGACGATCGAAGGGTCCGCGCTGGCAGAAATCTCGGTAGGAGAAAAGTAGGAGACATCCACGCCGTTCGGAATCACCGTTGGTGGAGTTCCCACCTGAAGGTTTTCGAACTCATCGCGTTCGCCTTCCGTGGTCACGGTACAGCGGTCGAACAGCCTGGCGATTTTTTGCTCATACGCTCGAAGTTTTGTTGACTCAAACGAATACATCCAAGAAAGAGGAAAGCCTTTCCAGGGCGAGTATTCAGCCCATTTTGCAGAGTCGAGATCTCCGAAATCCATGATTCGGAAACCACTTTGGATATGCGTGACGTATTGGGCGACGAATGCGCAGTGGACGAGGGTGACATCGAACTTTCTTTCGAGAGCGGCCTGACGAATTCTCTCGTGCAGCTGCGGGGAGCGGAAATAAGCAACTGAAGACGGGGTGCGGGTCGGTAGCGCCTTCAAAGCCTGCAGCCACCGTACGCGTGAGGGGAGTACTTCGGCGATTACATCCTCGCAATAGTCCTTTAAGCTTTCTCCTTCCCTTAATTCCTGTTCTGTATGGGCCAGGCTGGCCACCACCACCGAATGCTTCTGGCTGAGGTGGCGGATCATGTTGAAGGGCCGAATCTTCCCACCGCGATTTGGCGGATAGGGCAGACGATGACAAACGAAGAGTACGTTCATCCCTGCTATCCGGCCACCATCATCATTTCGCTCATCGTTTCCGTCACGTCGTTGTGGTCTTGTCCGTCCAAAAAGATTCGGCACCACAACTCCAGATTGATCAGCGCCAGCAAATGATCGGAGTAATCGCTTTTCTGTGCATTGTGTTTAGCGACCATTCCATCGACAAAAGCCCAATTAAATAGTCCTCTCTTCCTTATCTGTTCCTCCGACAGGAGGTTGTTTACGAGCGGGCCCAGATCGTTTCGAATCCATGAACCCATTGGGGCTCCAAATCCCCTCTTCTTGCGATTCAGAATTTCGGCCGGCAGCCAGGGTTTAACGACCTTTTTCAGCAGGTACTTCATGGTGAATCCGCGAACCTTCAAGGATTCGGGCACCGAGGNNNCACCAGTTCGTGATCGACAAACGGGGCGCGGCACTCGATCGATGCAGCCATCGTCATCTTGTCGGTCAAAGCCAGCAGGTCATCCGCAAGGGAGGTCTTGAGATCGGCATAAATGAGCTGGTTCAGCCCGGTGAATTCGGGGTGTCCTTCAAAGTACTGTTGCATTATTCCTGAGGCGAAAGCATTCCCGTTGGACAGATCGTTTGCGAAGCCGCCGCTGAGAAGACCTTTCTGAAGATCCGAAGAAAACAGAGTGACGTAACTCATGTAGCGTCTGGCCGGATCTGCTTCCGCGGATTTAACGAATGCGTCGGCGTAGCGGACGTAGTTCTTCAGGCTCGAATGTCGATCCTGCGGCAGAGCACCGAGGAGTGATGGAAGCCATTTATGCCGGACAACACCGGGTAACCAGTTGTAGTACCGTGCCAGATGATTTCCCAGGTAGCGGCGGTATCCTCCAAAGAGTTCATCTCCGCCAACGCCGGAGAGAATCACCGTTACGGTTTCCCTTGCCAATCTCGCCACAAGATACGTCGTTACAAACGCGGAATCGGCGATGGGCTCATCGAGGTGCCAGATCAATTTCGGCAGAAGTTGCCCGATATCGGGACGAACAATGATTTCATGATGATCGGTGGCAAAC
>QHXD01000392.1:0-590 GCA_003223895.1 Acidobacteriota bacterium | reverse complement strand
ACCGATCGCGTACGTCTTGACCGGCCGATCGGTCATCCTGGCCATGGCTGCGACGATCGAGCTGGAATCGATCCCACCGCTCAAAAACGCGCCTAATGGCACATCGCTGACCAGACGAACGCGGATCGATTCGAGCAGCTTTTCACGGACGCGCTCGATCCATTCTTCTTCGGATCGTATTTCGATCGGCCCGGAGGGAACGTCCCAATACTGCTGCTCTCGAACCTGTCCTTTCTCGACAACCATGTAATGCCCGGGCAGCAGCTTCTCGATGCGTTCAAATAGTGTCAATGGAGCAGGCACATATCCGAGGGCAAGGTACTCTCGAAGCGCCTGGGCGTTCATTGCCCGTGGAATCTTGCAGACCTCGAGAATGGATTTGATCTCTGAAGCAAACAAGACCCGATGAGGTTCGCGGCAGATGTAAAGGGGCTTCTTACCAAGGCGGTCGCGCGCCAGAATCAGCCGGGAGCGCGCGGCATCCCATATAGCGATGGCGAACATTCCGCGGAGACGCCTGAACAGATCGAGGCCTTCTTCCTCGTATAAGTGAACAATGACTTCAGTATCGGAGTCGCAGCGGAAGACAT
>QHXD01000391.1 GCA_003223895.1 Acidobacteriota bacterium | reverse complement strand
TACTCTGCGCGAGCCTGGCATAGTCGACATTGGGATCGTCGATCGTGGTTCCAATATGGATGCGGTCCACGCCGCGATTCCGGCGGTTGGCGACGCCCTGTATACCCATGACCTCCTGGTGATACGCGCGATTGTTATGCATGACCATCAGGATCGGGATGCGATGATGAGCCGCCGTCCACAACACGCCGTTGGCGACCATGAGATCCCCGTCAGGCTGAATGGCAACCGTGAGCCGGCCGTATTTCTTGTTCGCTACAGCCGCGCCGATCGCCGCCGGTGCCGTGTAGCCAACGCCTTCTCCGCCGGCGCCGCCGATGTACTGATAATGTTTATCGAAGTTCCATAACCGCAGCGGCCACTCTCTTACCCAGAAAGATTCCGTGACCAGCGACCAATCCTCATTCTTGATCTGCGCCCACAGCTCGGCGCAGAGCCGCGCTGTGCTGATGGGGCTGGCGTCCCATCCATACGATGCATCGGTGCGGGTTCTCTCCAGAGCCTGGCGGCCCGCCTCAGCGAGTCTGGTACGGCGTGCCTCGAACACTCTTCTACGGTCTGCCGTGCTCTGGCGCTTTACCGCTTCGATCAACGCAGGAAGGGTTGCTTCTACATCCGCAGCCATCGACACATCGACTTCGGTATACCGCATGAAATTCTGGTAATTGCTCTTCAGGAAAAGATCGCCCGCGCTGATGTTGATCAACTTCGCGGGATTATTCCGCTGCCTGGCCTGGCGGACGGTCGAATAAAGCTCGCCGCTCTCCAACGCCAGAATGACATCCGCTTCATTCACCGCCGGCCCGGTCTGAGGCTTGCCGGCCGGCCCTGCGCGCAGCGACTGATTGAGCGGATGCTGCGTGGATGGGGAAGTTCAAACGGCGGTGCTGGTCTACGACGCCCGCCTGGAGAGTCTCCGCTAATTCGATCAAGAGCCTCATACCCGCGGCCGATTGCACGGCGCGGCTCGCGACGATGACCGGATTCTCTTGCTCAGCTTGGGAACTCGTAAATTAGCTCCGTTTGGAACTCGATCATTTTGAAGTTCCGTGTCGGCTACCGGGGCGACGGGTCCCAGCGGCGGAGTCATTGCGATCTTGTAGGCGCGTACGGCAGACTCGGCGAAATGAGTCAGCGACACTGGGTTGTCGTCCCACTTCGTGATGTCGCGAACGATCGCGCACGTATCCTGGACGCTGTGAACCCAGCCTATTTCGCCGCCGCGTCGCGCGGCGTCCAGAGTGTTGCCGCCGACGACATAGATGGGGACGCGATCGCACCACGCGTCGTAGATGGCCATGGTCGCGTGTTGCAATCCGACAGTTCCGTGCACGCACACCAGCACCGGCTTGCCTTCGATCTTCGCGTAGCCGTTCGCCATGGCCACTGAGGATTCTTCGTGCATGCAGGTGATGAACTCGGGCTTCTGGTTGTTTCCGTAGTTGATGATTGACTCGTGGATTCCGCCGAAGCTCCCGCCGGGCATTGCGAAGAGATATTCGAAGCCAAGGGACTTGAAAACGTCGACCATGAAATCGGAGCCGGGGCGGCCTTCCTCGGCCACTTCGGCGCGTGCGGGCGCTTGCTGCGGAACCGCTGCCGTGATGGCGGGCTTCGTCACTAATGCCGCTGCTCCGGTGACCGCACCAGTCAAAAAGCTGCGGCGATTGACGGGGGTGTTCTTGGATTTCTTCATCGTGCGAACCTCAGTTGTAGGGCCGGCTGAAGCCGGCCCCTACTCCAGCGGCTCCAGCTTGACGATAGAGGCGCCGTGGTTGTTCCCCACCCAGAACGTAACGGGAGTGGTCGCGTTCTCGACCCAGACTCGCCGGACGTTCGTGAACCGGGGAAGGAGATACTCGACGATTCCACCGCTCTTCGGATCGAGCCTTTGGATTCGATCGCTGAATTCTCCACCTGACCACGCTTCGCCATTCTTGTCCGCGATCACATCGTAGGGCCATGAACCCACCGTTGGCGCCGGCCACTCCTGGAAGTGTTCGGTCTTTGTGTCGAACATTCCGATTCGGTCGGCACGGTTCTCGCCGAACCAGAGACGGCCTTCGGAGTCGAGCATGCCGCGGCGAGGGGCGGAGTTGCGAGTCGGCGTCTGATGCAACGTGATTTTCCCGGTCTTTGCATCGATCTTGCCGATCTGATCGCGGCCGAAGACCGTGAAGTAAACGTTGTTCTGTGGATCCGAAATGACATCGTAGATATTGGGCCGCGGAATTTTAAAGGGTTCGAACACCTCGAACTTCCCGGACTTCACATCGAGACGTAAGACGGTGTAGGTCCCGGCATCCTGTAGCCAGACCTTTCCATCCACATGATGGTGATCCGGACTGACCTGATTGACCTGGACGTAATCTCCGTTCAGTTCGGGTGGAAGACTCCACGTCCGGAATTTTTCGGTCTTCTTGTCGAATTTCGCGACGCCACCCTGAAACTGCATGCCAAGCCACAGGTTTTCATCTTCGTCAAACCGCAACGCCAGGCTGCCTGTCACGGCCTGAGGCTTGAGTAGAGGAACCTGATATTCCGTGACCTTGCCTGTTTTGGGATCGAGCTTTCCCAGGATCTGTTCGCCGAAGCTGGCAAACCACGCCATTCCTTCCGAGTCCACTATCACGTCGTGCGGCTGCCGGGTCCGCTGCGGCAGGTCGTATTCCGTGTAGATGACGTGCGTCGCTCTGCCTTTCGGGCGGGGAAGTGTCTGGAAAGAATAACCCCAGTGCGGCGAGGAACTCAGGTTGATCTTCGTCAGGTATTGAGCCTGCCGGCGCCAGCCCTCCAGACGTTGCTCGAGCGGTTCTTCGCCGCCGCCGATCCGCGGGGCGAGAAGCTTCTGAATCTTCATCGGAAAGGAGAGCTGCGGATACGTCGACATCCGCTGCACGATTTCGGTCAGTTTGTCTGCGTCGTAGCGCGTCCGTGCGACTCGCTCGAGAGTGTGGCAATGCGTACAGGCCCTGATGGAGGCCTTTTCCTGCTCCGTGCCGGGAAAGCTCGCGAGCCATTCCGTGTTCGAAAGCTGGGATGCGAGATCATGCGCCTTGACGAGTTTGAGATCGGCGCTGGCGGTCTTGCCGGGAGTAATTTCCACTGAGCCCGGTCCTTCCAGATCGTATCCGACCGCCCGGATTTGCAGTGAATACTGACCCGGTTGCAATCGTGGAGTTGGGAAACGGTACCGGCCTTGATCGTCGCTGACAACGGTGGTTGTGATGGTGGAGCCCGCTTTCTTCGCGCTGACGAGCACTCCCTCCATTCGGCCTTCTTCTGCCGAAGTGACCTGACCGGTCAACGCGACCGAAGATGGAGTTTGAGCACTGCTGATCGCAGCGAAGCCCACAGCCATCACGAGCAACGAAACTCGCATTCGCATCGAAGCCTCCAATGTGTTGCGGAACTGACCAGACGCTATATCACTGTTGTTCTCAGTGGCGCAAGAATGGAGGAAAAAGCCAGCCGCGAATTACGCCAATGACGCGAATGGCGCATTAAGGATTCTTTGATGCGCCATTCGCGTCATTGGCGTAATTCGCGGCTGGCTTTTCCTATTTCGAACCGCCTTGCCCCATGTCGTTTCTTATGATCCTTCCGCCCTTCATCACGAATTTGACCCGTTGAAGTTCGGTGATATCGGTCAGAGGGTCGCCGGAAACGGCGATGAGATCGGCGTACTTACCCTTGTCGAGCGACCCTATCTTGTCCGACCATCCCAACACTTCTGCGTTAATCGTGGTTCCAGCCTGAATGGCCCTCGCCGGATTCACGCCGCCGCGTTTGACCAGCGCCTCGAAGTCGAGGGCCTGCGTCCCATGCGCGTAGGTCGAGCCATCGGCGCCGCTGCCCATCATGATTTTCATTCCCCTGGTATCGGCCGCCAGGTTTACAGCCCTCTCAAAAATGGGAATCATCCGATACTTGCCGCCGGTGTTTTTCTTGTCGTTGTCGTCCATATAAGGCTCGGTGTAGCGGACAAAGGTGGGATCGTAGTAGAGCCCCTTCTGGACTATCATATTGGCCTGCTCCTGATTCAAGCCAAACGCGTGCTCGATGGTGTCACAGCCTGCAATGATGGCGTTCTTCTGTCCATCGCCACCATAGACATGGCAGCCTGTCTTGTGGCCGAGGCGATGCGTCTCGTCGATCAACGCTTGTAGTACGGGCATCGGATAGGTCACCACGTATTGAGCCTCGCCCGTCGGAGTGAAGGAGTAAGCGCCGGCCGGGAACAGCTTGATCCAGTCCGCGCCGCGTTCGATGTGTTCGCGGACGGCTGCTCGTGCTTCTTCAACCGAACGCACCACGGTACTGGCTAAGGGGTTCACCGGAGCGGATGCTGGAGTTTCACCGCCCCAGACAATTCCGCGCCCCGACACTTGATACCTGGGCCCATCGATGCGTCCGTCGTTAATAGCGTTGCGGATGTCGACGTCCGCATATCCATTGCCATGGGAGCTCATATCACGGGCTGCGGTGAAGCCCGCCCGGAGATCTGACTGCAAGTTGCTTATGGCGATGAGTGTCGAGGTTTCCCTCGACATCCCCGGCTTGGGCGTGTTGAACATGTGCGTGTGCGCATCGATCAAGCCGGGCAGAACCGTCGCCTGGCTCAGGTCGATCACTTGAGCTCCGGCCGGTATCTTGACCTGAGCTTCCGGTCCGACGTCAGTGATTCGCTCGCCCTGAAGAAGCACAACCTGCCTGGCCAACATCTGGCCAGTCTTGCTGTCGAACAAGCGGCCGGCGCGGACCGCTATCACTCGAGGAGCTGGAGGGCATTGAATAATGCCGCCGTCAGATCCCACACACGGTGTCGGGCCCGCCCCGCGCCAGGGAGCGGGCGGCGGTTGAACCTGCGCCGAAAGCGTGGTCGCAATCAGTAATATCCCGAACGCCGCCAATAGAGACTTGCATCGCATCACCGAACCTCCCCGTAGAAATTTTGTGGCCTATTGTGTCACGGAGTGTTGTCCGTAAAGAATTTAATGAACGCGGGCTGAAGCCCGCGACTACATTCAGGCCTAATGTCGATCCCTAATAATGTCGATACCTAATGTAGTCGCGGGCTTCAGCCCGCGCTCGGATTGTCCGGAAAATTTCCGAAAAAGCCACATTTTGTGACTAATCCCAACTCAGGGATGAACCACGCTTCAAGTACACATGTCTCGTATCCCCGGCGGTAACTCACTCGTTTACTTAGGGTGGCGTGATGAAATCCTGCTTTCAATACAGCCTCTGGCCGGTTGGCAACCATCTTGCTAAGTCTTAGCCACCAATGAAGTTCGAGCGACGGGGGTAGGAGACTCAAGAATGAAGCCAGCAACAGCACTTATTACCACTGTAGGTCATCCGGCGGATCGCATTTTGGCGATCGTCAACAAACTCCAACAAGAAGCTATCGATCGCGAAACCGCGGTCCGAATGCAAACCCGCGAAGACGTGACGGCGGAGTTACAGTTAAAACTGGAAGAAGCCCGGGCATCCATTACTCAGCTTCTCGAACAGGCCAGAGCCTCCGCCAGTGAATGGCAGCAGGAACGCGCCCGTTTCGAGGAACAAATCGCCGCTCTTAATTCCCGGCCGGAACCGGCGAAAAACGATCAACCGGATCAGGGCTTGTCCGCGCAAGTTGCCGCAATCGTAGCAGGGGAGATAGCGCGCGTTCAGTCGGTAATGGATGAGATCGACGCGAAGCTGGCCGATACCTCTCTGGAAATGGCGGCCGAGATGCGATTGAGGCGTGAACGCGCGGAGCTGGAAGCTTATCTCAAA
>QHXD01000390.1 GCA_003223895.1 Acidobacteriota bacterium | reverse complement strand
CTGGAAAAACTGCGTGAAAGTCTCGGTCACGGGATTGAGCCGGATCACGGATGGAGCATCGTGCATCCAGAGGTTGCCGCTGGGATCGAATCCCATTTGTTCGACGCGGACGATATTGCCGTTTGCGCCGGTCAACTTGAACGCGGTCATCTCGCCGGTTCTGGGATCGAGTTTGGTCAGCGTTCGATCCGTCTCCCACGTGGTACGGCTCTCCGACACCCACGCAATTCCGGCCGGATCGACATTGACGTCGTGCAACCCGACGACGCCATGCATGCCCGTAGACGGACCTTGCGACCAGTCGCTGCCGTTGAACCACGCCAACTCGTTGGGGCGCTCGGCGATCGGAAAGTCATACTCGGTGACCACCACGCGCGCCGCGTCCCCGGTAGGGCGCGGCAGCGGCTTCAGAGTCATTGGGGACTGCCTCGGCCCCCGCATGGCGGCCAGATATTTCGCCAGCTCGTCCTTGTGATGACGAAAGATTTGTCCCTGCCAGAACAGTTCGTCATCCCGAAAATCGGTCCGACCGCGATATCCCTGGAAGACTGATGATTCCATCGCAGTGAGGATCGCCCGCCACCCTGCCTCGTCGAACCGGTTCTGCAGAGCCACGGCTAAACTATGGCAATCCGAACAGGAGACATAGACGATTTGTTTCAGGCGACGGTGATCGGCCGTATCATCCGGCAGAGAGTCGTACCATTCCGTACCTGTGAGCTGAAGCTCAAAATTGGCGAGGGGGTTCAGCGTAAAGGCCTGAACGGCCGCCTTTGCCCCATCGAGCGTCAGGTCCGCGCGCGCCGTCGAAAACCCCACCGCCTGCGCCCAGACCTTGTAGTCGCCGCGTGGCAAGGTTGGGAATACGTACTCGCCCTTGTCGTCCGTGTAGACCGACGTGGTGAATGTCTGATCGGAGGCCCGCGCGGACACCGCAACACCGTTCAATGGTTTACCGCCGGCATCGCGGATCGTTCCCATTAACGTGGACGGCGATGCCGGTCCACCGGCGCTCGCGGTGGTCCGCGCGCCCTGACGTGCCATACCCGCCACACTGGTAACGACGGCCAGAATGACGCTCGCTAGAATTGCAAGCGTGTATCTCTGCATGATCCTCCTCAACTACTGGGTAGGCGCTTCCGTTGGCGGCGCTTTGGACAGTTGCTCCGCCGTGGGCTTCTGGTCGGGCGTCACGCTCTTCAAAAACGCGATGAGCTGATCGACCTGCTCCTTCTGCAACGTATATCGAAAACCTGGCATTCGTCGGGACCCGGTGGCGATGAACTCGCGTACGAATGCTTCGCGCTCCGGCCGTACGGTTCCGGCATCCATCCAGGGCCCCAATGTCTTGTACGTGGGCGTGCCTACACCATCATGACAGTAGGCGCATCGCTGCACCCACAGCGCACGGCCTTTCAACGCATCTTCCGACAATTGCGGCTTTGCCAGCAGCAGCCGCTTGTCGTATACGCGCTTCGAAACGGTAAGTTTATCTGCGCTCCGATCCTGAGCCGAAACCCCGGGCTGTATTACCACCCAACCCAGGGCGACGATCGCAAGCGCTCTCCATGTTTGTCTTCGCATCGCATTCTCCGGTCAAAACTCGAGCTTTAGTGCAAGCTGGATGAGCCGCGGTTGATTTGCCTGGCTCGCCACGCTTGCCGAGGTCACGCCAAAGGTTGAGATGCCGAAAACGGTACCGGGAGGATTGAACTGCACACGGTTGAACACGTTGAAGGCTTCCGCCCGGAATTGTACGCGCAGACGTTCCGTGATGGTCGTATTCTTTGCCAGGGCAAAGTCGAAATTGCTGATTCCCATCCCTCGTACATTAAGCGTACGAGGCGCATTGCCGTAGCCAAAAGACGACGGCGCCGTGAAACACGCCGTGTTGAACCATTTGTTGAGTCTGTCCTGGGCTCGCCCCTCGAGTTCTATCTGACAACCGGGAACGATGTTCGGACGCGGAGTGCCGGCGCCGAAGGTGCTGCTCAAAACGGTGGCCGAGGCCTGCATGTTCAAGGGAAAGCCGCTTTGAAATGTGGTAATGCCATTGATGGCCCAGCCCGAGATCACTTTATCCGCAATGCCGCTCACGTCTCGCAGCAACCTTTTCCCGCGTCCAATCGGAAGATCGAGCACATAGTTGATCACCGCGCGGTGAGCAACGTCAAAGCTGGCCAGCGATTTTTCGGCGGCAAGGTTATTCCAGTCCTGCACGGTACCCGGCCCCGTCCCGTTAACCCCGCCGTTAGCGAGCGAATCCGTGTTACTGAGCAGTTTCGCCCATGTGTAGTTGGCGCCGAAGATGCCGGCCCCGCCGAAGCGCTTCTCGAGCTTGGCTTGCAGAGCATGATACGTGGAACTCCCGACATAGTATGCCGGGTTGACCACACTCTGGAACTGTGGGTAAGGCCTCAATAGCTGCCCTGCATTCACGGTCGGGCTTATTGCAAGAGCGCCGATACTGGCGGGCAGCTTTCCGAAGAAAGGATTAGGTACCTGTGTAAGAAGCGCGGCCCCCAGGGAGTTGTATTGGTCCGGAAGTTGATTCAGCTGCGGGCTTCCGTTCATTGGAAGGTGGGTGCCCTTTGCACCGACGTAACCGATCCCCAGCAGCATTCCCCACACCGATTGATTCTCAAAACTGAGATTCCACTGCTGCATGTAAGGAAACGGGTGGTCCGGAATCGGGGCGGTCAGAGAGGTTCCTTCGACGCTGGCGCGCAGAGCTTCCGCATTTCGACCCGGCGGTTGAACCAGCCCGGCGGGGAATGGATTACTGAACGTACCTGCGGTGCCGCTGCCCGTGAAGGACGTGTACGTGGCTGCCGGCGTGATTCCCCCGTTGAGCGAAGTCGTCATCTGGGTGACGCCGCCAGGCGCTGGCGTGGTATACGGCACGTCCGTCGTGCTGACATTGCTGGGTATGTACATGACGCCGTACCCACCGCGAGCCACGGTCTTGTCTGAAAGCAGGTAGGTGAAACCGAACCGGGGAGCAAAGAGATCCCGGTTCGGCGGATGAATCGTGTTCTGTGGATAGAGTTCCGAATTTACAAGCGCGACCTGGCCCTTGAGTGGCAGATTCACCTGCGTGCCAAACGGGTCCGTAGCGTTCGGAAGAAATACTGCAGCGTTTCCGCTCACGTCTGACCATTGCCCGGGATTCTCCCACCGCAAGCCGGCGATTAGTAACAGCTTGTTGGTCGCTTTGAAGGAATCCTGAACGTATAGCGCGGCGTAGTTCATGTATTGGCGCGACGGAATGATCTCCGTGGCGAATGCGCTCGCGGGGAATCCGAGAAGGAAACTTGCAAAGCCGTATCCCGAACCGGAGGGAGCCAGCGGATTTTGTGCGGTAAACCCGTTATCGAATTGGTACTGGCCGACCGCACTGGTCGAAGCAAATTGGTACCATCGGATTCGCCTGAACTCGCCACCGGACTTCAGGCTGTGGCGGCCCACAACGTGAGTGAGGTTCCCGTTGAAGCCCCAGGTCTGGTTATGGTTAATCGTAAAATTTTCTGAACTGACAAGAGTCGGGGTCTGACTGTTGATGTTTATTCCCGGACGAGCCTGGAGAACCGTCTGGGACGCCATGGCGGCCCACGCCGGTCCGTACCGCGCGAGAGGTTCTCCAATGCTCTGGGCTTTGTTTCGTTGTTTGAATTGCAGGAACGAGGCGCGCAGGTCGCCAACCGTATTTGGCGAGAATACATACGTATCACCGATCACGCCGTAGTGCGTCTGGTAATCGACCTTGGTACCGAGGGACGTCACCGGCCAAAACGGATCTCCTGGACTAACACCCCCGCGCCAGAATGTGTAACGCCCAAACAGGCTCTGTTTCGGGCTGAGCGTGTAATCGAATCGCGCATTTTGTTGGCTTTCGTAGCCCTTAATATACTGATTGACGGCATAGTTGTTGGTGATCAAGGTGCCGTTGGTGTTGGGAAGAGAATAGGAGTCGCTCAGGAGATTGGACACCGGATCGATCCGGTTGGCAGGGATTCTGTTGCCTGGAAATTGTTGCCGAGTCTGGACCGCTACGCCGTTTACAACCGGGCATGCGGGATTGCCGTATTGCCCGCAAATGGTGAGAGGGTCGTAAATATTCGGAATTCCAGGTCCTGAGAAGTCTCCATTCCGCATCGCGGCAGTCGGCACTGTGAAGAGACTCGGCCCTCCCAGCCGGAAATCGATATTTTCTGCCGCCAGAAACATGAAGAGCTTGTTTTTCAAGATCGGGCCGCCAAGTGTGGCGCCATACTGGCTTTGAATATACTTCGGCCGGTCGATCCCCGATCTGTTGTTGAAGAATGCGTTGGCGTTCAAAATGTGGTTGCGAAGGTACTC
>QHXD01000389.1:6834-7279 GCA_003223895.1 Acidobacteriota bacterium | reverse complement strand
CGATTTCTTATTAACGGGATCGACTGGGTTGGCGGAAACTCCACCGGCCAGTTCATTACACCGTCTGGTGCCAGCGGGCAGTTGTTGGGCGTGGAAGCCGTCCGGGAATACAACGTCCTCGATCACACTTATGGCGCCGAGTATGGGAAACGAGCCGGAGGGCAGATCAGCATTGTGACCTCCTCAGGGACGAACCAATGGCATGGAACCCTCTTCGAGTATCTGCGTAACAGCGCCCTCGACGCCCGGAACTTCTTCGATCAAACCATCGGCGCTCCGCCGTTCAAGCGCAATCAATTTGGAGGAGCGCTCGGAGGTCCCATCAAGAAGGACAAGATCTTCGTCTTCGGAAACTACGAAGGTTTCCGGCAACGGTTAGCGCTGAGCAGCCGCGCGATTGTACCGGATATCCCATCGCGTCAGGGCATGCTGCCTTGCAACGTGA
>QHXD01000389.1:2497-6788 GCA_003223895.1 Acidobacteriota bacterium | reverse complement strand
TCCCGTTCCAAGTCTGAAGCAGGGCATGCTGCCGTATGCCAACTACTTCTGGCCGACGCCGAATGGTCCCGAAGTCCTCACCAACGGCCTGCCGAGCGGAACCGCCTATAACTACAATAGCGCTCTGCAGAGGGCTCGCGAAGATTTTGGGCTTGCCCGGTTTGACTACAGCATCTCGAGCAAAGATTCGTTGTTTGTAAACTACACCCTGGACGATGGCGAAAGGAGGACTCCGCGAACGAATGCGATTTTTACCCAGATAGAGCCTCTGCGCACGCAAACAGTGGGGATGCAGGAAACACGTGTTTTCTCCTCCAGTGTCGTGAATTCCGCAACCCTGGGGTACGCTCGCACGTGGGCAACGCTGGTAAGGGCTACCGCGGTGCCGATTCCCGACAGCTTGCTGTTTCTCCCCGGGGGTAATCAGGGCTCGATTGTCATCGGGGGTGGGGCGACAACGGTCGCGCCGGCCGCCGTGGCGCCGGCAGAGGGCATTAACCCTGTTCGCGGTATCCGAGAGTACTACACGTTGTCCGATGACCTGCACTTCACCAGAGGCAGGCACTCGTTCAGCACAGGCGCCTGGATACAGCGCATACACCAGAACGACCTTGGCGCAGCTCAGTTTTCTGCAGGAGGCGTCAGCTATCCGACCATGATGGCTTTTCTCCAAGACGTCCCAAGCCAGTTCAACCTGAACCGGAATCCAATTGGCCTTGGCTACCGGACGACCGAAGCAGCCTGGTATTTCCAGGATGAATTCAAGCTCTTTCCAAATCTCACCATGCGTCTGGGATTGCGGCACGAGATGACCGACGGCTGGAATGAAGTGGCAGGCCGTTGTTCGAACTACGCGTTCGACAAAAACTTTGTGATCTCGACAGAGCCGGTCATCGGCAAATCATGCCTCGGTCAAAACAACGCCAAATTGCTGTTGCAGCCGCGTCTTGGTTTGGCCTGGGACCCGACCGGCACCGGAAGCTGGGCGGTGCGGGCTGGGTTTGGAATCCACAACGATCTTCAGGACAATCTCGGCAACCGGACCTACGCCAATCCACCCTTTAACGCTCGCGAGCAGTTGACGGGTTCGTTGCACTCCCTTATTCCGCTTCAGAAGACAGCAGTACTGCCGCCAACCTGCGGACCGTCGGTGCCTCAACCCTGCTCAATCTATGCTCCCGCCGGCGTCGATCCAAATATGTTCACACCGACCATCCAGCAATGGAACCTTACGGTGGAACGGAGCATCACGAAAGACCTCATGATTCAGGTGGGCTACGTGGGCAGCCAGTCCTACCACACTCCGCTTGCTGTAAATGCCAACACGGCGTATCCCCAGGTGTGCCAGAATCCACAGGGATGCGACAGTGGCGGAACGACGCTTCAGGGAACAGTCCCAAGGCCTCCCTACGCCAGGGTGCCGCAGGGTACGACGTACATGCCGCCGGGTACGCGCCCGAACCCCTACGTAGGCAACGGCGTCACCTGGTTCGATCAGGGCACCAGCAGCTACCATTCGCTGAATGTCTCGCTGGTCAAGCGCTCCAGCCACGGAATGACTTTCAAGACGAATTACACCTACGGGAAAGTGATCGATTTGAATTCCGCGATCCTGGCGCCTTCTGCCGGAAATGAACCACCGGATGTTTTCAGTCCCTATAATCTGCGGCTAAACCGCGGGGTCGCGTCCTACAGCCTCCAGCACCAGTTCAACGGAAATTTCAGCTATCAGATGCCGTTTGGGAACGGGCAGCGCTTTGGAAACGGCGCCAGTGGAGTTGTCGATCATTTGATCGGCGGCTGGCAATGGAATGGAATCGTCAACGCTCAGGGCGGATTCCCATTCACGCCTCTGGCGGGTTCCAATATTTCCGGGACCGGCGACGCCAATCAGTCCGACGTACCGAACTGGAATCCGGACTTCAAGGGTCCCGTGATTCTGGGGAAACCGGATCAGTGGTTCGATCCGGGGGCTTTCGTGATGCCGACCCCAGGGACTTTCGGGAACGTGTCGCGCGGATCCCTCCGTGGCCCGGGCCTGGTGTCGTTCGACACTTCGTTGTTCAAGAAGATAAAAATTAGTGAGACATTGAATTTGCAGTTCCGCGCTGAAGCTTTCAATGTTTTCAATCACGCCAATTTCTCGTACCCGAATCAGATCATCTTCTCAGGCAACAACTACAGCTCTTCGGCCGGGGTCATCAGCACCACGGCTACGAGCTCGCGGCAACTTCAGTTCGCGTTGAAGCTGATGTTTTGATCTGACGTTACTGTAGCGGCGGTCTATGACCGCCGGTATTTCGTTGAATCAAGGAAATACCGGCGCTCATAGAGCGCCGCTACAGTAGAGCCATCAGAGAAACCTATTGCGGTAGCGCGAAGACGTACATGGCGTTGCTGCCGCTGAACGTGTCCGCCTCGGGAGTCAGGCCGGTGCCGAGGGCAGCGATCGGGCCGCCGCCGGCCGCGATGGCGATGAATTGGCGGCCATTGATCGAATACGTCACGGCGCCGCCGACGGCCTGAGAGGGAAGCCGCGTCTGCCACAAGACCTGGCCTCTGTCGGCATCAAGCGCCCGCAGATAACGGTCCATCGAGCCGTTGAACAGGAGCCCGCCGCCGGTGGCCAGGACTGGCGAGTAGTTCGATACGCGCGTCTCCCAGCTCCACAACGTCCTGCCGGTTTCGACCGAGATCGCGTCGATGCGCCCGACCTTGTCCTTGCCGGTCGCGAACTTGCCGACGTTGGTCGTGTTATAGACGAACTCCGGCGCGGCCTTGCGATCGGTGCGCGCCGTCGAATCGATGCAGAGATTCGAAAGCGGTATATACATGACGTTGGATTTCGGATTGTAGGCGCCTTGCGGCCAGTCGCGGCCGCCGTTGTAGGTCGGGCACACGTGATAGGTTTTGCCGACCTCTTTGAGCACGGCGTTCTCGTTCACCGTGACGAGCCCCTTCGGGTCGATCCGGGCCACGATGTTCTGCTCCGTTGTCGGCTTCGCCCACAAGAACTCGCCGTTGGCCGCATCGAAGCTCCAGGCGATTCCGGTCTTGCAAGGGACGCCGGTCAGCGTCTTGCGCGACAGCATGTCGGGGGCGCCGGGATTGACCGGTGTGTTGATGATCATCATTTCGAAAGTGCATTCCTGATCCCAGTTGTCGCGCGGCAGGACCTGGTGCTTCCAAACCACTTCGCCGGTCTTGGGCCGAATCGCGAAGCGCGTGTTCGTGCCGGCCATGGTTGCGCCCGGCATGTTCCGCTGAGCCTCCGAGGCAGGGCCGACGCCGCTCGAGCCGTAGTACACGAGATCGAGTTCGGGATCATAGGTGAGCTGACCCCAGACGCCGGTCATCCAACGGCTCTCGAATGACGAGCCGGCCCAGGTCTCGTCACCGGGCTGGCCCGGGCGCGGAATCATCTCATTCCGCCAGAGCTCCCGGCCGGTCCTGGCGTCGTGACCGGTGACATAACAGCCCTTGCTCGAATATTGGCACGTGCTGCCCGCGATGACCACGCCGTTGGCCACGATTGGGCCGGAGGAGTTGCTGACGTACAAGTCACCGCCGCGATCGGTCTGCCAGACCAGTTCGCCGCTGCGGGCGCCCAGCGAGACGACGAAATTGTCCCAGGTTACAAAATAGATCTGGTCGCCATAGAGCGCGATGCTGCGCTTGCGTTGTCCGAGGCCGTTGCGCATCGACGCGACAGGCGGCAGCGGGCGCCGATACTCCCACATGAGGTCGCCACTCGCGGCATCGATCGCCTGGATCACGTCGCCAGGATTACCCACATACATCACGCCGTTGTAGACGAGGGGCGTGGCCTCGTTGGCGCCGGGCTCCATGGCGCGTGACCAGACCAGTTGCAACGTCTTGACATTGCTTTTGTTGATCTGGTCGAGCGGACTGTAGCCCCAGCCTTGATAATTGCCGCGATGGATCAGCCAATCGTCGGGCTTGGGCGCCCGCATGGTTTGGTCGGTCACAGAAACGAAATTTGGCACGGCTCGCAGCGTCTTCGTTGTTGGCGTGGGCGTTGGCGCCTGGGCATGCCCCGTCATTACCAGGGCAAATAGCAGGATAGTACTCAGCAGAAATTCCTTTATCGGGCATCTCATCGCACTCTCCTTGGTTTCTAAGAAACGCATTTTACATAACATTGCCGCCCGCGCGAAGGATCTCCTGTTCTCCGACCCTGAGGTGTGAGAATGCTCATTGACAATAACTGATCAATGTCGAAAATCGCAAAGGCGGCGGATGTCTCGCCGGCGACCATAAGGAGAACAAC
>QHXD01000389.1:0-2448 GCA_003223895.1 Acidobacteriota bacterium | reverse complement strand
AGCAGCGGAATAGGGCACGAAACTGCTCGGGTTCTGGCGAACAAAAACGCCGAAGTTATCATCGCTGTGCGGAATTTGGATAAAGGAGATGCGGCCGCGCAGAAGATTAGAAGCCAGTACCCGAAAGCGAACGTAAGGGTGATGAGACTCGATTTGGCCGATCTCGCGTCGGTCAAGAGTTTCGCGGAAGAATTCAAGAGCAGATACTCGAGGCTCGATCGGCTGATAAACAACGCCGGTGTCATGATACCGCCCCGTGCGAAGACTGCAGACGGCTTTGAACTGCAGTTCGGGACAAATCATCTGGGACACTTCGCTTTAACGGCAAGGCTAATGAACCTGCTCCAAGGAACGAAAGGTTCGCGTGTCGTCAACGTCGCGAGCGGCGCACATAAGTTCGGCAAGCTGGATTTCGACGATCTGACCTGGGAGAAGCGGCAATACAAGGGTTGGAGAGCGTACGGTGACAGCAAGATCGCTAATCTTTACTTCACCTACGAGTTGAATCGCCGGTTTAACGACAGCGGTTCAGGGGTGATCGTGACTGCAGCGCATCCGGGTTGGACCGCCACCGAGCTTCAACGTCATGCTGGCCTGGCGGAATTTCTGAACGGCTTTTTCGCTCAGGACGTATCGATGGGGGCCTTACCGACATTGCGAGCAGCCTATGACAAAAACGCAAAAGGCGGCGAGTATTACGGCCCGGGCGGGTTTATGGAGATGCGCGGGTACCCCGTTCAAGTTACCTCGAATAAACTCTCGAGAGACCAGGCGGTCGCGGCCAGGCTGTGGAAGGTCTCGGAGGACTTGACCGGAGTGCTGTTCGATTTCGGACGAACGGCAGGTACAGCTATTGCGTGATCCTGGGAGTATCATCGCCGGGAAAGGGGAGAAACATGAATGAGGACCAACTCGCCCTGAACCGCCGTCGCTTTCTCGAGTGCTTCTCAGCCGGGGGCCTCGCCCTGATGCCCGGTGCGCTGATGGCCGTAGCGCAGGACGCCCCCCGCATTACGCTCGAGATGCTCGAAGCTGCCCAGAGGATCGCTGGCGTGTCCTTTACGCGCGACCAGCAGGAGAGAATCCTCGCGCGGCTGAATGGCCCGGACGGTCCTCTGCGGGGCTTTGATGCGCTGCGAGCCGCGGACCTCGGGAGCACTCAGCCGGCGATCGTGTTCAATCCGGTCCTCCCGGGGAAGACCCTTCCGAGCGAGCGGAGGCCTCTGAGAAGGAAGGCGCTGGAAGTCTCAATGCCAGCGACCGACGAGGAACTGGCGTTCCTTCCCGTCACGCACCTGGCCAAGCTCGTCGAGACCCGTCAAATCACGCCTACCGAACTCACCCAACTGTACCTGTCGCGGCTGAAGCGATATGACCCCAGGCTCCTGTGCGTGGTCAGTCTCACCGAGGATCTGGCTCTGCGTCAGGCTCGGCGAGCGGACGAAGAAATCGCCGCAGGCACGTACCGCGGCCCCCTGCATGGCATCCCGTGGGGACTCAAAGACCTGTTCGCTGTGCGAGGAACGAAGACGACGTGGGGGATGACGCCGTACCGGGACCGGGTTATCGACCTGGACTCCAGCGCGTACAGCAGGCTCACCGCCGCGGGAGCGATCCTGGTTGCGAAGCTCTCGACAGGCGCGTTGGCCGTAACCGCCCGCTGGTTCGGAGGTCTGACCCGCAACCCATGGAATACCGAGCAGGACGCGTCGGGGTCGTCTGCGGGACCGGGCTCCGCCACCGCTGCCGGACTGGTCGGCTTTTCGATCGGGACGGATACCGGCGGATCCATCATCGGCCCCTCGACTCGAAACGGGATCACCGGCCTACGGCCGACGTTCGGACGGGTGAGCCGTCACGGCGCAATGGTGCTGGCCTGGACGCAGGATACCGTTGGACCCATGTGCCGCTCCGCCGAGGATTGCGCCATCGTGTTCGACGCCATTTACGGACCGGATGGGAAGGACAACGCCATCATCGTCGACGTGCCGTTCAACTGGGACGCAACGGCCGACGTGACCCGTCTGCGTGTGGGGTACCTCAGGGCGGCGTTCGAAGGCGTGATCGCTGATAATCCTGACAATCCGGACGCCGTTGGGCTGGAACGGGCCACACGGACAAACAATCAGGAGGCGCTGCGCGTCATTCGCTCGCTGGGCGTGAACGTGGTCCCGTTCGATCTGCCGGACGTCCCCATCCCCGCGATCGACTTCATCCGCTATGCTGAAACCGCGGCGTTCTTCGATGACGTCACGCGCAGCGGGCTGCTCACCCAGGTCGAAGAAGGACCCGAGATGAGCGTCAGGCCCATCGAAATCCGCAGCGCCTACTTCACTCCCGCCGTGGCGTTCATACAAGCGAACCGCTTCCGTACGCGCGTGATGGAGGAGATGGACAAGGCCATGGCCGATCTCGACCTCTTCATTGGAAGCCAGCAAGCGCTCACCA
>QHXD01000388.1 GCA_003223895.1 Acidobacteriota bacterium | reverse complement strand
GGGACTTCGGCAAGCGGGCCGCAAGACGCCGGACAGCCGCGATCGCTGAACCTCCGTCGTCCACTCCACCCGCACCGTCCTTCACAACCAGCGCATGAAGCGTTGCCGTTCAAGAGCCATGAAGCATTGAACAACCTTGCTTCACGGCTCTTTTCTTATCTCGAGCGAACCTTAAACATTGAACGTCGACACTCGAATAACCAACGTTGCCGCACAAATGATGAAGGGCGACTGTTTTTCATCGAAGCTCCGCCAACGAATGACGAACGCCGATAGTCCAGTAATGGCCGTCGATCAACGGATGACCAAAGGCGGCACTCTAGTAACGAAGTTCGACCGTCCGTGAGACGCCCGAGATACTTTGCCGGAGCCGGACGAAGCTTGGCCGGCCGCGCGAGACCGATGGAGAGACGGGCGAGAAGGTTTTGCGGGAGCCTGCCGGCACTTTGACGGGCGCTCGCCAGGCGTGAACCTCCGCTCACGAATATCCGACGAAACGCGAGATCGTTGAACGAAGGCCGTCGAAGGTTGAGCGGAGGCGGTCCAATGTTAGAACGGCGCCGCAACAGCCTGGAGCGGCGATGAAGATTAATGATCGGCAGGCGCTTGTAGTCGAAGCGAGACGGTTTGATCTCGACTGACAGCGGTTGATCGAGCGCTTGTCGGTTCCGTCGTGAGATAGAGGTCCATCAGAGGCAGAAGTTCGTGTAGAATCCGCGTAATCCTGGTTCGAGGCGCTCCAATGAAATCCCTGGTCCTGCTTATCCTCACACTCGCCGGTCCGCTGATTGCCCAGCAACCGCCTTCCCCGCCACAAGGCCTGATAGCAGGGGCTGCAAATCCGCTCGCCGAGTTGAAGGATGACGTTAAACGCGTCCTCGCGGATGCGCGCCTTCCGTTCACCGAAGAACAGGAAAGAGCCATCGTTCTCATGATGGAGGACCGGCGGCAGGCTTCGGAAGACCTGTTCGGGGACCTGATGAACTTTCGAGCGGGTCCAACGCAGGGGCAGGAGGCGGATCGTCTGCGCTCTGCAATTGAATGGATGCGGGAGGAATTTCTCAAGCGGCTTCAGGATTATTTACGGCCTGAACAGCTCTCCGCATGGAGCGCATATTACGAAACCGCAGGGGGGCAACAGAAGTCGCGCACGGAGGATGATCGCGCGAACGCCCGCCAGAGCCAACAGGCTCAGACCCAATATGTTCGGATCAACAACAACGCCTTCACGTCGGAAGATGGTCCCTATCGGTTTGGCCAGAACGGGAAGGGGAAGCCTGCACCCCAAGTCGTCGACCGCGGAGGCGCGGGCGCGTTTCATGGAAATGGACAACTGCTGGTTAAAGACGAATCTCTTAACGCAAGAAATCCTTTCGCCAGTAACAAACCGCCTTACCAGGAGCGCCAGGCCAACTTCGATATCAGTGGTCCCATCATTCCTCGCAGAATAACCACGAGCCTTGCTGCCAGTCAGAATGAGGCCCAGAACGTCGATACAATCCATGCAACGCTGCCCGAAGGTTTGTTCGCCCTCGGAATCACTCGTCCGACGGTGAAGCGTTCGTTCACGACAAGGAATACATATCAGGTTGGCGATGCGCATTCGCTGTCATTGAACCTGGGATACACGACAAGCTCCAGCAAAAATCAAGGTGTGGGCGGGTTTGCCCTGCCCGAACTCGCGTCGACTTCCAGGGGCACGAGTTGGAATGTGGAATTTGTGCAGTTCTCAAATCTTTCTGCGCGGAGCCTTTTTGAAAGCCGCCTCAACATCATTACGAGCCACGACGAAACCGAACCATTCAGTAACGCGCTCCGAATCAATGTACTCGACGCGTTCAGCTCCGGTGGCGCCCAGAACAGATCGGAAAAAAGCGAACGCAATTACGATTTCAGCAGCATGTATACGCGGCTCGGCGAGAAGGTGACGATGAGGGCGGGCAGTAACGGTCAATATGTGACCAACCGATCATTTTCCGAAACTAATTTCGGAGGAACATTCACATTTTCCAGCCTGGATTCCTATCGTGCGGGCAGGCCTCTCATGTATCGGGTGACGCGCGGTAATCCTTTATTGGGAACGGATCAGTTGCAGCTTTCGTTTTTCGACCAGAATGATTGGAAACTCACGCCGCGCTTAACGCTTATGCTTGGCGCCCGCTACGACGTTCAAAGCAACATGCGGGACCGTAACAACTTTGCTCCGCGACTGGGATTTGCTTACGCCCTGGGCCGGGCTACCGTCATTCGAGGAGGCGGAGGGATTTTCTATCTGGGTATGCCGATAACAGTCGTGGAGGACCAGCGCCGTCTCGACGGCACGCGCCAGTTTGAAATCGTCATCGACAACCCTTCTTATCCAGATCCGTTTCAGGCGGGAAGAATTCGAAACACGTTTCCATCGATACGAGTGTTGAATCCGCATGTCAGGTCGCCCTACGTTAATGTTGCCATGGTCCAATTCGAACGGACGTTCCTGACAAACTTGTTCCTCAGCGTCTCCTATGACTACCAGCGCGAGTATCACCGTTTACGGCTCAGAAACCTGAACGCTCCCTTCGATGTCACAGCACACTTTCCGCGTTCCTGCGTCCCGGCTCAAAGCGCTGAAACGTGCGTCCGGCCGGATCCGGACCGGGGCGATTTGATCAATGTGGAGTCCACCTCAAACAGCCTCAGGCACACCCTCCGGCTGAATTACCGGCAAAGATTCAGTATTTTCAACGTATCGGCCAGTTACCTGGTGCAGAGAGCTCTTCCCGAAACCAACCCCGGCGGGAATGCCCTTCCCACCGACAATTACGACCTGCGGGCGGATTTTGTAGGTTCCCACGGAACAGGTTACCCTACACACAATGTCACCGGCACCGTGAATGCCCGGTTGCCTATGGGAGTCTTTTTGACGGGTACGACGTCGGTGACTGGCCCCAACTGGTACAACATCACCACCGGCAACGATGACAACATGGACGGCACGATCAACGACCGGCCTCCGGGGGTCCCACGAAACAGCGGCAAGGGTCCGAAAACTGTCAATTTCGACTTCAATATCTCGAAGGCGTTTTTCTTCAGTGGCTCGAACAGTAATGGAAGAGGCAACGGCAACACGCGCACGAACCTGAACGTGTTTGCAAACATGACGAACGCGTTCAATCGCACGAACTATCGCCCGCAGTCAGGGGTGATGACGTCGCCGAATTTCGGTAAATTCACCAGCGCTGAGGATCCGCGCCAGATTGAAGTCGGTATGCGCTTCCAGTTTTGAGTTCACGTCATGTGGGGAAAAGATTACGAACGACACCTTTGCAGCGGGCGGTTGCTCTGTGTCAAAAACGGAATGCGACTTGTTGTAAAGAGGATGTTGGTGAAGAGCGGTTCCGTCTACTGTAGCGGCGGTCTATGACCGCCGGTATTTCGTTGATTCCATGAAAAACCGGCGCTCATAGAGCGCCGCTACAGTAAGAGCCAAACGCTCGACTCAGCTGATTAGGAAAGAAGGAAGGACCTGGCAGCTAAGAAAACCATTCGGTGCTGAGATAGCGTTCGCCAGTGTCGGGAAGAATAGCGAGCACCCGCTTTTCGCGCCCGAGTTCCTGCGCGACAATGCAACTCGCGTGAAGAATCGCTCCTGACGAGATGCCGCAAAGGATCCCTTCCAGCTCGGCGAGACGATGAGCGGAAGCGCTGGCGTCTTCGTCAGTAACTGTGACAATCCGGTCGATAAGGTCTCTATTCAAGACCTCGGGAATAAAACCGGCGCCAATGCCCTGGATTTTGTGCTGGCCTGGTTTGCCACCCGACAACACGGGTGAATCCGCTGGCTCGACGGCAAAGAGCTTCATCTTCTTGATTTTCTGTTTGAGGATCTCCCCTGTACCCGTGGCTGTGCCTCCTGTGCCGACTCCGACAACCAGCGCGTCCAGTTCGCCGCCAACGACGCGCAGGATTTCTTGAGCGGTGGTCTCACGATGTACTTTCGGATTTGCCGGGTTGCGGAACTGTTGCGGCATGAAGTAGTCGGGATGTTCCGCAAGGATTTCCTCAGCCTTATTGATGGCGCCCTGCATGAAATCCAATCGATGAGTGAGGATCACCCGCGCGCCATAAGCACGCAGGAGAGCCACTCGTTCGATGTTGACATCATCGGGCATCGTAAAAATCGCCTTATAGCCTTTAGCGGCGCAAACCATCGCCAAACCAATGCCGGTATTTCCGCTGGTGGCCTCAATGATCGTGCCGCCGGGCTTGAGACGCCCCTCTCGTTCTGCAGCCTCGATCATGCTTAGTCCGATGCGGTCTTTCACACTGCCGCCCGGATTCAAGGATTCCAGCTTCACCAGGATTTCTGCCCAGTGATTCTCCGGGATGCGTTTCAACCGTATGATCGGTGTGCTACCGATGACTTCGCAGATACTGTCGTAGATTCTGTCATGCATATCGTTAATTCTTACGCAGGAGTGACCAACAGCGAACCTTTT
>QHXD01000387.1 GCA_003223895.1 Acidobacteriota bacterium | reverse complement strand
GGAGCGCCAGTGAGCGATCAGGCGACGATGACCATGCATATTGTTCGCCATGGCGGTCTCCTGACGATCAGGGCCCTTATAGAGGATCCCGTCTACTTCTCCGAGCCCTATGTTCGGAGCCGGATCTGGGAGTTGGATCCAGGCGTTAATTTAGGCAACGGCGTATCGTCTCCCTGTGAACCCATCACCGAACTGCCGCGGACGGACACTGCCGCTGTCATACCGCACTACCTGCCCGCGAAGAATCCGTTCGTGAATGAGCTCACCGAGAAGCACAATATTCCTGCGGAGGCAGTCCTGGGAGGCGCGCAAACGATGTATCCCGAGTACCGCAAGAGGCTCACGGGCTATGTGCCTCCCGCGATCTGTAAACGGTACTGCGGTTGTGGCGGTCTCGGTGTTCCGTGCATCACGGATGGCAGCGGGATTCCTCGGTAAACCGGGAAAATGACAAGTGACTATTGACCAGTGACCAGTGACAAAGCTTTGTCAATGGTCACTGGTCAATAGTCACTTGTCATTTTCCCGGTTGCGGCTACTGAATCCCCAGCAGGGGCCAGTAGTATGGCACCAGCAACAACAGGATTAAGGATTCGACGAGAGTCAGGCACAGTCCGATGCGGAGCAGGTCCTTGCCTTCGAAAAAACCATACGAGTAGCCGACCATTATTACGGCCGACTGATACACAAAAATTTTCCCACCTGCCGAAAACGACCAGACCATGCCGAGCACCAGCGGGCTCAGGCCGTGCGATTTCGCGAAATTCATGAGCAGCGGCATGGAAGTTGCCAGCATCGAGATTTCACTTGCAAGGAAGAAGTGATAGACAAACCCTGTCCAATAGAGGACCAAAGTCGAGCTGAAGACATTCGTCAGGAGCGGCTCCATCCAATCAAAGATGACGTTGGTGAGCAGGTCGAGTCCCTTGGAACGAACCAGGACGTCGCCCATGCTGATTGCCGTCGCGACAAAGAACACGGGCAGATAGTTCAACCGCTTCATGTCCTCGATCGTGAGAACTCCCACAACGGGCAAAACGGCACACAGTCCGACACCCAGACCGATGATTGACGGCGCGATCCCGTGGACAAAGTCGGTGAGCCATAGAGCCATGGCAACGAAAGCGAAGAACGCCGCCTTCTTCTCCATTGGCGACCAGGGCCCGATCTGCCGGATTTCGTTTCGAACATAGTTCCCATCGTCAGCCAGCACGGCCTTCTCCGGCGGAAAGAGCCAGAGCGTGAGACGCCAGGCAGCCAGAATCGTGATCACACTGCATGGTAGGTAAGCGAGAAACCACTTACTCCAGAGGACCTGCACGCCGCCCGCCCGCTCAATGAGTCCTCGGGCTGTGATGGAGGAAGCGCCGGCAATGATCATTTTGTCGAAGAGTCCCGCAGAATACGTAATGATCAGGAACATGCCCCGGGCTACGTTGCTGCCGGGGCCCATGTCGAACGCCTCGAGCAAGCCCAAAGCCAGGGCCGCCATAATGACGATGCGCGCGACTCCGGAAGGCACGATGAAGGTCAGCAGGAAATCCGTGATGATCAGACCGAGCAGGATTCCTGAATAGGTGTTTCCGACGCGCTGCGTCACCAGAATCGCGACCCTGCGGGCCAATCCGGATTTCGTCGCCATCGTTCCAAACAAAAAAGCGCCCAACAAGAACCAGGGTGTGTCCGTCGCAAAACCGCCGAAGGCCACATTGAATGGAGCCACGTTCAAAGCCCAGTACAAATAACAGCCGATCAGCCCGGCAAGCGCATAATCCATCGCTTCGGTGATCCAGGCCAGAAGCATGAAGGACGTGATGGCCAGCGCGTGCCTAGCAACGGGTTCAATCTGAAGCGGGGTGAACCAGATGATGGGCGGAACTACGACACAGAGGACCTTGCCGACAGTCACACGCATCGATACGTGGGGCGGACGTTCAAGCGCGGCCTGTGGTGTTGTGACCTCCGTGCTCATGCGGACCTAAACTATCCTACGAAAGCAGCCGCGACGCCAGATAGAATCCAAGCACCGACACGAGAGGGATGCTCAGGAGCGCAAGTATCGCTCCGCCTTTGACCATGCTGCCGATGCGCACGTAGCCACTGGCAAACACCATTGCGCTGGGCGGCGTGCCGATCGGAAGAGCAAAGTCCATGTTGGCGGCGATTGCGGCCGCGATGAGGAGGGCAGCAGGATTCACACCTGCGGCCGGCGCAACGACACGGATCAGCGCGCCAACCATACCGATGATCGCGATGTTCGATATGACGCTCCCGACAATGACGGTAAACGCGACCACTCCGAGCACGAATAAGAACTGGCCTGACGACGAGACGAAGGCGGACATGCTCTGTTCGAAAAATCCGCCCAGCCCCAGGGTCTTGTGAGCGATCGCGTTACCGAGGCCGAGGGCCGATGCATTCAGGCTCAAGGTTCCCCATTCAATTCCCTTTACCGCCTCATCCCAGGTCATCGCGAACTTGCGGTTCTTCCAATCGACGGGAATCAGGAACAGTAACGTCGCCATCAGTACAGAGGTCACCGACCAATCCAGGTGCTGGCTTACCCACACGCTCGTGGGATTCTGCCTTCCTCCCGGAAGAAACAAAGGAAGGAGATCCGGCAGGATCCACAACGCCATTGCGGCTGCGAACACGGTCCCTACGATTTTCTCTCCACGACTGAGCGGCCCGAGCCGTTTCGTTTCCTCGCTCAGGAAGGAGCCGGACTCATTCCAGCGAGGCATCTCCGGTTTCAACACGTAGCGGAGCACCAGGAACATTGCCGTCAACATTACGGCGAACACCGGCAGGCAGACGGCCACCCACTGAAGGAATCCGATCCGGTGTCCCATCGACTGGGCAATGCCGATGGCGATCAGGTTGGTGGGAGCGGCTACAGGAGTAACTACGCCCATGTTCGAGCCCCACGCGATTGCCAGAAAGAGCGCTTCCGCGTAACGGCTTCCCGGTTTGAATCCGAGCGTCTCGACGAGTCCGGCTGCAATTGAAATGAAAATCATTGTCGTGACAACGTGCGACAACATCGAGCTCATCACCGCGGAGGCCAGCCCAAACGCCACCAGAAGCCGCCATGAATTTCCACCAACCCACTTCGATGACGTCATGCGATGTGCGATGCGGCGCGTCAAGCCATGCACACTCAAGGCGTGCCCGAGCACGAATGCGCCGAGCAGGAATAAGCAAATCCAGTTCGCCCAGGTACTGAAGGCGGCATCGACCGAAAGAACGCCGCACAGGGCCAGCATTGCAAGCGACGCGAGAGAAGTTGCCGGAATTGGAATCGGTTCGCAGACCCACCAGGTTACGGTCCACAGGAAGATTCCCAGTGTCCGCATGCCGATTGGCGTGACATTCTGCAAAGGAGGAACAAGCAGCGCAACAGCAAACAACACCGGTCCGAGCCAGAGGCCAAGTAACCGTTTGCGCTTCTCAAACTGAAGTTCCGCCTCCGAGAGTCTGGGAGCGATCTCGGCCAGGCCCTTCCAGCTCATCAGCGAGAAGCGGCTCTTGCGCTTCCCTCCAATTTGAAAAGGTTGAGTGCGTTCGTGCGTCCTATTTTGCGGCGGTCTCTCTCGGAAATGTGCAGTTCATCGAACCATTTCACGGCTTCGACGGTTTTCTCGAATGGATAGTCCACAGAGAACATGATTCGGTCGGATCCCACTTCCATGATGGCGTCGACGAGCGTCGGCGTGCGGAAATTTCCGCTGACTGTAAGATAGAAGTTGTCTCCGAGATAGTCGGCCATCTTTCGACGCGCGGGAATGCCGCGGGGTGTTTGGCTGATCCGGTGATCGATGCGCCAGATCATGTACGGCAGGCCCTCGCCAAGATGACCCAGAATCACGTTGAGGCGGGGGCACCGATCAAAGAGTCCGCTTGCCATGAGACGCAGGGCGTGAATTGCGGTTTCGACGCCGAAAGCCCAGGCCGAACCGAGAAACCAGGGATGGCCGTCGTAGACCGGCTCACGGTTGACCAACGGATCACGCGGATGCAGGTACAGAGGAAAGTCCAACTGTTCCAGCTTCTCCCAGAACGGAAGATAGCGCGGGTCGTCGAGATAAACGACGGTGTTCGGATCGCCCACCTGTGAAAAGCCATTCACCATGGTTCCCTTGAAGCCCAGGTCCATCACGCAGCGCGTCAATTCCGCGATGGCCAGGTCCGGATCCTGCATCGGCAATGCAGCAAACGCAGCGAAACGATCCGGCCGTTTTGCGACGAACTCCGCGATGGTGTCATTGGCCTTGCGCGCGACCTCGGCGGCAAGTTTGGCGTCCGGGATACCCTGCACGGCGGGATTGTGCAGCGACAGGATCACGATCTCAATTCCGTGTTTGTCCATCTCCGGTAAACGGAGTTCCTCGAGATCGAGCAAGCGCCGCTTGATGTCCGGCCAGGCGGGGAACCAACCCGCGTATCTTGCGTCGTGAGCTGAACTGATGGTTTCCGGTATCGCGAAATGCTCTTCGAAAGCGATCTTTCCTTCCATATGTCTGTTTCAGGTCCTCCGATTGGTCGAAAATTTCACACGGAAATATTGTGATGTCAACCGGTTTGAAGAATGGGGCGACAGATTCCGAAAGACTCTTTCGCCCCTCCGGGGCTAAGATCGTGTCGAATGAAAACCCCGGGCTGGCGCCCGGGGCTACACTCTGTCGCCGCTCCGCGGCTGTTCATTGTCGCGGAGGGGACAAACTGTCCCCAGTCACGTAAGGAGAACAGTGCGATGAGATCGAAGAAACCAAACCGCCGTGAGTTTCTAGGTCGCAGTTCGGGCTTGCTCGGTGCTGCGGGTCTGCTGTCCGCTTCCGGCCAGGCGCAGGAAAGAGCAGGTAACGCCATCCGAAGACCGGAACGCTTCGACGACTCGTTCATTTTTGAGCGGAAACCGTTTACATGGCCGGGAGGAAAGACGCTCGCGATTTGGATCATTCCCAACGTCGAAGTCTGGCAATTTGACTCGGCGGCAGGCGCGGCCATATCGCCCAATGCGAGCAACCGCGTCCCGGACGTCATTAATTACGCCTG
>QHXD01000386.1 GCA_003223895.1 Acidobacteriota bacterium | reverse complement strand
TTCCTGGGCCGATCCCTGCCCTTTTACGCTTTGCGATTGATGTTTCGCTCAGGCTTGTTGAAGCCCCGATTTTTCAGCCGACTTTATGCTGTTGCGAGCGTTCGCTAAAATTAATCTGGATCTTCGCATTCTCGGACGCCGGGACGATGGCTTCCACGAAGTCAAAACGATTCTTCAAGCCATCGATTGGTGGGACGAGATTCGCATGGAGCGTTCGGAACGGTTTGAATTTTCCGCGAGCGGCGCTCCACAGGATGAAACGAATCTCGTCGTTCGTGCTGTTCGAGCCTATGAACAAATGACCGGCGCGCCGGTCAGCGTTTCGATTCAACTCAGAAAAGACCTTCCAATCGGCCGCGGTCTCGGCGGCGGGAGCGCGGACGCGGCTGCTACCTTTATCGGATTGCAGCGTTTGTTCAAGAGGGCCATTACGACGGAAGGGGTTACGCAGGCTCTCCGCAGCCTCGGCTCCGATGTACCCTTCTTTGCCGTTGGCGGACGCGCTGCGGGATTCGGTCGAGGCGACGAAGTTTATAAATTGGAGGATCCCGGCGATTACTGGCTCGTCCTCGTCGATCCGGGCGTGATGATACCCACGGCCGAGGCCTATTCCTGGTTGACGGTACCTGATAAATTCAATAGGATTGAAGGTTTCCATGATCCCGGCGGTCCTGGCTGTGGGTCGGAAACCAATGATTTCGAGGCTCCCGTCTTTGCCAGATATCCCGAGATGGCGGAAATCAAGGACGAGCTTCTGAGGCAGGGCGCCTACCGGGCATCGCTGTCAGGCAGCGGCTCAACGGCTTACGGTCAATTCGGAATGATTTCGGAGGCCATTCGAGCGGGCTCGGCACTGAGTGGGCGCTTCCATGTGAAGGTGACAAAACCATTGCCGCGTTGGGAGTATTTCCAGAAAATGGTGGTAGGTGATGAGCTTTAGCTCGTCAGGGAATTGGGGCGTGGCCAAGTGGTAAGGCACAGGTCTTTGGAACCTGTATTCGAAGGTTCGAATCCTTCCGCCCCAGTTATCAATTTGCTTCCATGAGTAATGAATTGAAAATCTTCGGCGGAACAGCCAACACGGCGCTTACGAACGAGATCTGCGAGTATCTGGATTGCGAGCTCGGAAAGTCGTCCGTCACGCGATTCAGCGACGGAGAGATTTACTTTCAGATCCTTGAAAATGTCCGCGGGGCGGACGTCTTCATCGTTCAACCGACGTGCCCGCCCGTGGACTCTAATCTCATCGAGCTGTTCCTGATGATCGATGCCTTCAAGCGCGCATCAGCAAAGCGAATAACGGCCGTTCTCCCGTACTTCGGTTACGCCCGGCAGGATCGCAAAGACAAACCCCGGGTCCCGATTTCGTCGAAGGTTGTTTCGGATCTGCTCGTTGCATCAGGTACGGATCGATTGCTGACGATGGATCTGCATGCGCCGCAGATCCAGGGCTTCTTCAGCCTGGTTGAGCACTTCCAAAAGTTGAACCTGACGAATCTCACCGTGGTTTCGCCGGATGCCGGAGGTGTCGAGCGCGCCCGGGCATTTGCCAAGCGGCTGAATGCCGAACTGGCAATGGTCAACAAACGGCGCATCGAGGCCAACGTCGCGCAGGTGATGAACGTGATCGGTGACGTTAAGGGCCAGACCTGCTTGATCGCGGATGACATCATCGACACTGCGGGAACGCTGGTCAAAACGGCCGAGGCGCTTCTCAATAATGGCGCGACGAAAGTTTACGCGTGCTGCACGCATCCGGTGCTGTCGGGTCCGGCTGTGGAGCGAATTCAGAACTCGGACCTGATCGAAATTGTGGTGACCAACACCATTCCTTTGCACAACGATGCAAGGAAATGCAGAAAAATTTCAGTCCTCAGCGTGGGGAAACTGCTGGCGCAGGCCGTCCAGTCCATCCACGAAGAGACGTCCGTCAGCGTACTGTTTATATGAGAAGCCAGAAGCCAGAATAAGGGAAAGCATATTCTGGCTTCTGGCTTCTGGCTTCCTGGAGTTCTTTATGGCCGAAATCGTAGTGAATGCAAAAACCCGGGACGAACGCGGAAAAAATGCGGCCCGGCGTCTGCGCCGGGAGGGAATGATTCCGGGCGTGGTTTATGGCGGCAAAGGCGACAACGTCGCGGTGGCCGTCGATCCGAAGGCGCTTCAGAAAGTGTTGCGCTCGGAAGCTGGACGCAACGCTATTCTCAAGCTCGACATTGCAGGGAAGAGCGCGAACGCGATTCTCAAGAGTTGGCAGGTCGATCCGATCAAGGAGACTTTCCTCCATGCGGACTTCTATCGCATCGCAATGGACGTCGCCATTCGCGTGACGGTTCCAGTCGCTGTGAAGGGCGAAGCCCGTGGAGTCAAAGTGGACGCCGGAATTCTCGAATTGATTCTTCGCGAGATCGCCGTCGAATGCTTGCCCGGCGATATTCCGGAACGAATCGAAGTCGATGTTTCTGATCTTGGGATCAATGACGCCATACGTGTCTCCGGGCTCGAGGTGAGCTCAAAAGTGAAGGTGCTCGCGGCCCCCGACCAGGTCATCGTGCACGTCGTATCGGTGAAGGAGGAAGTCGAGCCCGTAGCCGCCACCGTGGCTCCGGTTGCAGAAGGCGAAGCTGCTGCCACTCCTGGTGCCGAACCCGAGGTCATCAAGAAGGGCAAGAAGGAAGAAGAGCCGCCTGCAGAGTAGGCGTGGGGACCGGCCAATGGTATTACTGTCAGCCCAGCGCATTCCCCTCCTTGCAAAGGAGGGGTGGCCGTGCCATCAAGAAAAAGGACCCGTTCCGATATGGCACGGACGGGGTGGTCGCTCACAAGTTAAGTCTCGGTCGGTATGTCTCTTTTTGAAACAAGGTGTGTGAGCGACCACCCCGTCTGCGCCTTTCAAAGGTGGCTTCGCAGCATTTTCTTGATGGCGCAGCCACCCCTCCTTTGCAAGGAGGGGAATGCGCTTGATTGGGTCCGACGCTAAGGAATGCCCATGCGGCTCATTGTCGGACTTGGCAATCCGGGCGAAGAATACGCAGGCACGTATCACAATGTCGGCTTTCGCGTTCTCGATCGGATTGCCGCTGCGCAGGGCACTCGTATCAAGGAACGATGCGGTCCGGCGCTGATATCAGGGAAAGTCGTGCTTGGCGGCCAAACGGCGGTGCTGGTGCTCCCGCAAACGTATATGAACAAGAGCGGGGCTGCGATGCCGCCGGTTTTCGAGCGCTTTGAGTCCGGCGCGCAAGATATGATCGTTGTTTACGACGACCTGGCATTGCCGCTTGGAAAACTTCGCGTCCGGCAAAAAGGTTCGGCCGGCGGGCACAATGGGATAAAATCATTAATTTCGACCTTGGGGTCGGACGAGTTCCTGCGGATTCGCGTTGGGATTCAGCCGGACCGCGAAATCGGTGATGTCCGGGATTTCGTTTTGTCCCGTGTCGCAAAGAGCGACCGGGCCCTGCTGGATCAGGCGGAGGAAGTCGCAGTTAAAGCGGTTGAAGACCTGATCGCCGAAGGCATCGAGAAGGCGATGGCCGCCTACAACGGCATCGATCTGAGAGAGACAGAGGAAAACTAAATGCGAAATTACGAAATCATGTTCATCGTCAATCCGAACGCGACGGACGAAGAGATCGACAAGATCAACGGACAACTCGAAGCCGTGATCACCGGAGCCGGCGGAGAGATCCAGAAGATCGAAAAGATGGGCAAGCGCAGGCTTGCTTACGACGTGGATAAGTTCCGCGAAGGTTCTTACGTGCTCTTCGCCATAGGCGCCAATGGCGACATCATCAAGGAAGTCGAACGCCGCCTTCGCGTCATGGACGCCGTTATCAAATACATCACGGTGCGTACCGATGAAGACGTCCGAAGGTTCGAGAAAATTCGCAGCTATCGCCAGAAGCGGGCCGCACGCCGCGGTTCAGGCGAGCGTCCCGCTTCTCCAGCGCAATCTGCAGAAGAGGCCATGCAATGAGATCACCCAGAGAAAAGCGTCCGCCGGGTCAGAAGCAATACTACCGGCGGAAGAAGGTTTGTAAGTTTTGTGTCGAGCGTATTGATTCCATCAATTACAAAGACGTGAAACTGCTGTCGCAGTTCGTTCCGGAGCGGGCCAAGATCATGCCGCGCCGCATATCGGGCGTCTGCTCCCAGCATCAGCGCCGGTTGAACGACGCCATCAAGAAAGCGCGCAACATCGCCCTGTTACCTTTTGCCACGGAGTAGGCGGGAAATGAACGCGGGCTGAAGCCCGCGACTACAATTCGGATCAACGTTCATCCAAAATTGTAATCGCGGGCTTCAGCCCGCGTTCATCCCCAGGAGAAATCTTATGGAAATCATTCTGCGAGAGACCATCGATAACCTTGGCCGTGCCGGCCAGACTGTGAAGGTGGCTGACGGCTACGCGAGAAACTATCTGCTGCCGCGGAAACTGGCGTACCCGGCGACGCCGGGAAACATGAAGGTTATCGAGTTTGAGCGCCAGTCGCTTTTGAAGAAGGAAGCGAAGCAAAAGGGAGACGCGGACAAGCTCAGGGAAGTGCTCGATACCGTCGAAATCGTCATTCGCCGCAAGGTCGGCGAGCACAATACGCTGTATGGATCCGTCACCAACTCCGATGTCGCTGAAGAACTCGAGAAGAAGGGATACGAAGTCGAGAAACGGAAGATCCATATGGACGATCACATCAAGAGCGTCGGCGAATTTTCCATTCCGATTCGCCTCTTCAAAGACGTCACCGCGCACGTCAAGCTAAGGGTCGAGGCTGAAGCTGAAACTTAGTACTACGTTTCGGAATTACTGCAACGTATCGGCAGGAACCACAAAGACACAAAGGGCACAAAGAAAGGCCGCAAACAACGTTTCTTGATGCGGCCTTTCTTTGTGCCCTTTGTGTCTTTGTGGTTCCTCATATACGTAACCGTATTTGCGAATCGCTGTACTTAGCGTGCCGATCAGGAATATCGCCAAAGTCACGTCAAGTCCTTTTTTGAGCCAATTCCGTTGGGGCAACGAATTTCGTTCACAGGTTATCCACAGGCTTTCTCTCTGCGGCGTGAATCGCCGGTTCGAAGACGTGTCAAGACGATGAGAGCCCGACTGGCAGATTTATCTGAAACTCCGCCGTCTGGCCGCCTGTGAAAATCGCTCCTTTTCCCCTAAGGTGACCCTTCTTGGGTGCATTTAGAATTGCGATTCGAGATTCGAAATCGCAGTTCGAAAATCCTATGTCCTCCCAATCTCTCGAGCGAACGCTGCCTCATAACATCGACGCGGAAAAGTCGGTTCTTGGTTCCATCCTTGTAAACAACGAAAACTATTACCGGGTCATTGAAACTCTGCGGCCGGAAGATTTCTATCTGAACGCGCACCGGGTCATTTACCGGCAGATGGTGGAGCTGATCGACCGGTCGAAGGTGATTGACCTGATCACGATTCAGGAGGAACTTGTCCGCGCTTCGCAGCTCGAGAGCGCCGGCGGGATCACGTACTTGGCCGGTCTGCTCGACGGCATTCCGCACCTGGTCAATGGCCGAATGCTTCGATCAGGCCGAGCCCGCCGAAGAAATTCTCGACCGCGCCGAGCAGGCGCTGTTCGATCTTTCAGAGAAGCGCATCAAAGCGGGCTTCGTCTCGGTAAAGGAAATGGAAGTGTCTGCGGCAAGGCTAATCGAGAAGCTTTATACCGAGCGCGAGATGATCACCGGCTTGGCGACGGGCTTCCGGGATCTCGATCGCCTGACGTCAGGACTGCAACCTGCCGACCTTATCATTCTGGCTGCGCGTCCCTCAATGGGAAAGACGGCATTCGTCCTGAACATCGCTCAGCACGTTGCCCTTCACAAAGCGGCGCCGGTCGGAATGTTCAGTCTCGAAATGTCGAAGGAACAGTTGTTGATAAGAATGCTTTGCTCGGAAGCGCGGGTGGACGCACACAAAGTGCGTACCGGCTACCTGGGCAAAGATGATTACCGGAAGCTGATTGATGCGCTTGGAAGAACCGCCCAGGCGCCAATGTTCATCGACGACTCTTCGACCCTGACTGTGATGGAGATGCGGGCCAAATGCCGCCGTCTGAAGGCCGAGCATGGGTTGAGCATGATCATCGTCGACTACCTGCAGCTCATGTCCGGTTACGGCCGTGTAGAGAATCGAAATCAGGAAATCTCCGGAATTTCGCGCGGGTTGAAAGCCCTCGCAAAAGAATTGCACTTACCGGTCATTGCGCTTTCTCAGTTGAGCCGCGCTCCGGAGCAGCGCCAGGGCGACCACAAGCCGCAGCTTTCGGATCTGCGTGAATCCGGTTCGATCGAGCAGGACGCGGATGTGGTGATGTTCATTTATCGCGAAGAGGTCTACAAACCTTCCGACGAAAACTCCGGCCTTGCCGAGTTGATTATTTCCAAACAGCGAAACGGTCCGACCGGTGTGATCAAACTCGCGTTCCTGCGGGAATTCACGCGCTTCGAAACGTTGCTCGATCTACAATAAGCTCGGTTTGAAACCCAAGACGCAATACGCCTGCCAGCAATGCGGTCACACTTCGCCGAAATGGATCGGCCGCTGTCCGTCGTGCCAGGCATGGAACACGTTTATGGAAGAGCGGATCACAGCGCTAGCCGAGGGACCTCCGTCCTGGGACTCGTCTCCGGTTCCTTTCAACGAGATTACCGGAATAGAATCCCCGCGCGTGTCCACAGGTATCGGCGAGTTCGATCGTGTGCTTGGAGGCGGTGTCGTTGCGGGCGCGCTGGTGCTTCTGGGTGGGGATCCGGGGGTTGGCAAATCGACGCTTATGCTCAGCGTCGCATCGCACCTGGCGGATTCGGCCACAGTCCTTTATGCGTCGGGTGAAGAATCCGCTCAACAGATCAAACTGCGGGGCGAGCGCCTGAATGTGCAAACGAACAGTCTCCACATTTACGCCGAGATGTCGGTGGAAAAGATTCTGAGTGCGGCCGAAAGTCTCAAAGCGAAAGTTGTCGTCATTGATTCCATTCAAACGACATTCAGCGAAAGACTCGAAATGACGCCGGGCAGCATCGGCCAGGTGCGCGAAGTTGCATCGCAGTTGTTGTTCTGGACCAAGAAGAATCATGTTCCGGTTTTTCTGATCGGCCACATCACGAAGGATGGTTCGATCGCGGGGCCAAAAGCCCTGGAACATATCGTCGATACGGTTTTGTATTTCGAAGGCCCGGGGCAGCATCCTCATCGGATCGTGCGTACTATCAAGAATCGTTTTGGCCCGGCAAACGAGCTCGGCATCTTCGAGATGGCTTCTTCCGGTCTGCGGCCCGTCGAGAAGCCGTCGGCTCTCTTTTTGTCTCAAACAGGATCGATGAATCCCGGGTCGGCGGTGCTTTGCTGCATGGAAGGATCGAGGCCGCTGCTGGTTGAAATTCAGGCCCTGGTTTCCCGAACGCACTTCGGTACTCCGCGGCGCCTGGCGACCGGCGTGGATCCGCAGCGGCTCGCACTTATCTCAGCCGTCCTCGAGAAGCGGCTGGGGGTGAATCTCTGGGACCAGGACATCTACCTCAATGTCGTCGGTGGCCTGCAAGTGGAGGAACCTGCAGCGGACCTGGCCATCGTCGGCGCAATCCTTTCGAGTCTTTTTAGTCGTCCCATTGCCCCTTCGACGCTGATATTTGGAGAGGTCGGCCTCGGGGGCGAAGTCCGTCCAGCAATGTTTCCTGAGATTCGGCTCAAAGAGGCTTCAGTCCTTGGATTCCGCCGCGGCGTCATCCCACTCCAACCGATTACGCAGGAATCGCACACTTCCATTGAAACCGTACGGGTTCGCGATCTCAAACAGGCCCATGAGGCCTTGTTTTCAGGCGGGTGAAAATTTGACTGGAATTTCAGTATATTTATAGAAATCAGTGCTTTATAATTCGCGCGGGGAGTGTGTATGAGAGGAAAAGAAATCAAACCATCGCCACCAGTGCGAGCTGTGCCAGACGTTCCTGAGAAGGCGCACAACTACGTGGTCGATATCGTCGTAGTCCGCGTGATCTTTGCTCTCACGCTGACGTTCGCCGCATACTACATCCAGCCTTTCGGCTTCACGGGCATTTACACCGTCGCGCTTGGTTCTGCCTGCGCTCTGGGCATCATTTACTTCGAACACCGCCTGAAACGGGCGACCTTAAAACGTTTGATTGGCGCGGCCGTGGGCTCGATCATGGGCATCGTCGGCGCCAAGCTTATCAGCGACCTGCTGACGGATACCGTTTTTGAAACGAACTCGCTTTCATTCATCAAGCTATTCATTCTTTTCTTAATGACGTACGTTGGGTTGGTTGTAGGCGCGAACAAGGGCGACCTGTTGAATCTTTCGGCCCTTGGCGGAATTTTCGGCGGTGAGCGGCCACCGAAGAAGGCATACAAGATTCTCGATACCAGCGTCGTCATCGATGGAAGGATTGCAGATATCTGCGAAACAGGATTCCTGGATGGCATCCTGGTCATTCCGCACTTCGTTTTGCGTGAACTTCAGCAAGTGGCGGACTCGGCTGACACGCTGAAACGCAATCGTGGCCGCCGTGGCCTCGACATTCTTCAACGGATCCAGAAGATGGCCGGGATCACGGTCCAGTTCGTGGAAAACGACTATCCGGCGCTGCGTGAAGTGGACATGAAGCTGATCGAACTCGCGAAAGAGTTCGACGCGAAGATCGTTACGAACGACTTCAACCTGAATAAGGTGGCGCAGCTCCGCGGTGTCGAGGTTCTAAACATCAATGAACTCGCCAATGCGCTCAAGCCTGTTTATCTGCCTGGCGAAACGATGAAGGTGTTCATCCTGAAAGAGGGCAAGGAATTCAATCAGGGTATCGCCTATCTCGATGATGGCACGATGGTCGTGGTCGATAATGCCCGTAAGATGATCGGCAAGACCGTTGAATCGTCCGTCACGAGCGTCCTCCAGACGACGGCGGGCAAAATGATCTTCGGAAGGTACGAGGAAAAACGCAGCGACGCCCCGCATCATCCGCCGGCGGTTCGGGAAGAACGGCCGAACGACCGTGAGCCGCGTCCTGCCGAGCGGCAACAGGCACATACCGAGGTTTCGCACTAGGAGGCCAGGAAGCCAGAAGCCAGTAGCCAGAAGCCAGAAGGAAAGTCGTCATAATCTTCTGGCTTCTCTGGCTACTGGCTTCTGGCTTCTTTTGTTTCTATGAAAGTTGGAGCAATCATCGCCGCCGCCGGTTTTGGCCGCCGAATGAAAACGGATCGGCCCAAACAGCTTCTCGCTCTGAACGGCACGCCAATCCTGATCCATACGATCCGGAAGTTCGATGCCTGCCCGGTGATCGATCACATCATCGTGACCGCTCCGCGGGAAGCGGTCGACGAGGTTGGATCGCTGGTGTCAGGAGCCGGATTCAAGAAGTCCGTGAAAGTCGTTGAGGGCGGTGACCGGCGACAGGACTCGGTTGCCAGCGGGTTGCAGCATTTGCAGCCAGATACGACCATAGTCGCAGTGCACGATGCAGTGCGGCCGTTCGTTACCGTTGAAGAGATTGAAAGCGTCGTTCGGACGGCCGAACGCACCGGCGCCGCGATTCTGGCTGTTCCGATCGTGGATACGGTAAAGCAGGCAGATCGCGATTTCATCCAATCCACTCTGGCGCGAGAGCATCTCGTTCTGGCACAAACTCCGCAGGTTTTCCGTACCAACATTCTGAAAGAGGCGTTCGAACGGGCCGCGAAAGACGAGTACTATGGCACGGATGAGTCGAGCCTGGTCGAAAGACTCGGCCATCCTGTGGCTATCGTCCGTGGATCGGACCGGAACATCAAGATCACACGGCCGACCGATCTCACGCTGGCCCGGGTCTTTCTCGAAGAGGAAAAAGCAGCCCAGTGAAATTCCGCATTGGTATCGGGTATGACCTTCATCGGCTCGCCCCATCGGCCATTCTGATTCTCGGAGGAGTGGAAATTCCTCACGAGAAAGGCCTGATCGGCCATTCCGACGGCGACGTGTTGAGCCACGCTATCACCGACGCCCTGCTTGGCGCCTGCGGGCTTGGCAACATCGGCGAAATGTTTCCTGATACCGACGCACGTCTTAAAGGGGTGTCGAGTTTGAAGTTCCTGCGGAGAACCGCCGACTACATCCGTAAAAAGGGTTACGAGATCGGCAACATCGATTCGAACATCCTGGCACAACGGCCAAAGCTTCTGCCGTATTTTCCTGAAATGCAGTCGAAGATCGCCGAAGTGCTGGGCATACCTGCCAGCAGCGTTCACGTCAAAGCGAAGACGATGGAGCATCTTGGAATCGTCGGCGCCGAAGAAGCCATCGCGGCCGAAGCCGTGGCGCTGGTATTCTTGG
>QHXD01000385.1 GCA_003223895.1 Acidobacteriota bacterium | reverse complement strand
GATCGATCCCTGGCGCTCTGCTGCTCGGCGCCGCGTTGGCAGCCGCCCAGACCGGATCAGCCCAGAAGCCGCCGGCGGCCGAAGAGACTTTCAGGAACATTCAGGTGCTCAAGGGTATTTCCGTCAATGAATTCATGACGGCGATGGGATTCTTTTCCGCCTCTCTCGGGGCGGACTGCACGTTCTGCCATGTGCCTGAAAGCGGCGGCAACTGGGAAAAATACGCTGACGACATCCCGCGGAAGCGGACAGCACGCCGCATGGTGACGATGGTTTCGGCCATCAATCGGGACACCTTCGGCGGACGGCAGGTCATAACCTGCTACACATGTCACCGCGGCGGCAATCCGCCCAAGGCAACGCCAAGCCTGGCCGCGTTGTACAGCGCTCCACTTCTTGAAGAGCCGAACGACGTGATCGCGGCAGCTCCCGGCGCGGCGCCGGCCGACGAAGTTCTCGACAAGTACATCCAGGCGCTGGGCGGAGCCGAGCGCCTGGCCACTGTTACCAGCTTTGTCGCCAGGGGAACCTATCAGGGCTACGACGACACGGAGAAACATCCTTTAGAAGTCTTCGCCAAAGCGCCGGGCCAGCGTACGACGATCGTCCGTGGAACTGACGGAGACAGCACCACGACGTTCGACGGCCGCTCCGCGTGGATCGCCGGGCCATCCACGGCAAGGCCGGTGCCGGTACTCGCGCTTGACGGCGGAGACCTGGCCGGCGCCAGACTCGACGCCGAACTGTCTTTTCCAGCTCGCATCAAGCAGGTCCTCAGCAGATGGCGCGCCGGTCGAACCACTACCATTGACGATCGTGACGTCCAGGTCGTCCAGGGAACCAGCGCCGGGGGCGCTCTCGCCACGTTTTTCTTCGATGGGCAGTCGGGACTGCTGGTGCGGATGGTACGCTACACCGACTCGCGGGTCGGGCGCATTCCCACGCAGATCGATTACAGCGATTATCGAGAAGTCTCCGGAGTGAAGATGCCATTCCACTGGACCGTGACCTGGCTCGACGGCCGGTCCATCATTGAGCTCAGCGACGTACAATTGAACGTTTCAATTGACGCGGCAAAATTCGGCAAACCCGCCCCACCCGCGCCGCCGCGCTAGCAGCGGGCCTAATTTCATTGACAGAAAAAATTGCCGTAACCATCATCGTTTGCCTGGAGGTGGGGAAATGAAGCGTGTGCTGATCATTGGAACTACGGCGGTTCTCGCCATCGTTTTTGCGTGCGCGGCGATTTGGGCTCAGGCCGTGTCCACGGCTCAGATTGTCGGAACAGTGAAAGATCAAACAGGTGCCGTGTTGCCTGGCGCGGAAGTTGCGGCAACGCAGACCGATACCGGTGCAAAGCGAACGGCGCTTACCGACGAGGCCGGCTACTACTCGCTTCCGAATCTTCCGGTCGGGCCTTATCGCGTCGAGGTGACTCTTCCTGGCTTCCGTGCCTACGTGCAAACGGGAATCATCCTGCAGGTGAACAGCAATCCGGTGATCAACGCGATTCTCGCAGTGGGACAGGTTTCCGAGCAGATCGAAGTTCAAGCGGATGCTGCGTTGGTGGAAACGCGGAGTACTGGCGTCGGGCAGGTCATGGACAACCAGCGCGTGCTGGAACTGCCACTGAACGGGCGCCAGGCGACCGAACTGATCTTCCTGGCAGGAATGGCTGCTCCCACAACGGCGCCCGGTTTGAATCCAGGGTCCGGAATTACCCGACGGTCGAGATTTCTGTTGCCGGTGGAATGTCGGGAGGCATGACATATTTGCTGGATGGAGGAACGCACAACGACCCGTTCAACAATCTCAACCTGCCGCTGCCGTTTCCGGATGCGCTGCAGGAGTTCAAAGTAGAAACCAGCGCGCTTCCAGCCCAATATGGCCATCATTCGGCTGCCGCGGTGAACGCCGTTACCAAGGCAGGCACGAACAATCTTCATGGCGACCTGTTTGAATTTCTGCGGAACGGCTCGCTAAACGCCCGGAATGCCTTCGCTTCGTCACACGACACCTTGCGGCGCAATCAGTTTGGCGGCACGATTGGAGGTCCTGTCGTCAAGAACAAGGTATTTTTCTTCGGTGGATTCCAGGGGACGATCTCAAAATCGGATCCTTCCACCGTCATCTCGTATACACCAACAGCCCAGATGCTCGCCGGCGACTTCACGGCGATTACCTCACCCGCGTGCAACACGGCGGGGCGGCAGATCAATCTGCCGGCGCCTTTCCTTAACAACAGAATCTCACCCTCGCTGCTTTCAGCGCCGGCGGTGAAGCTGGTTTCCTACCTGCCGGCCACAGAGGATCCGTGCGGGAAAACGCTCTTTGTCCGAAACACCGAAAGTAACGAGCGCCAGACGCTGGGGCGCGTGGACTATCAGTTGAGCGGCAAACATTCCGTGTTTGGCCGCTATTTTGAATCTCGCCTCAACCAGCCAACCGACTATGACGGCAAGAATCCGCTGACGATGAGTAACGGAACGCTGATATTCCGCGTGTACTCGCTTGTCCTCGGCGATACATACCTGATCGATAATGGCACCGTCAGCAACTTCCGCGGCACACTGAATCGATCGAAGATCCCGAAGCTCACTCCAACGCTTTTCGATTTCAATGATCTTGGAATCAAGGGTTGGGTGTACACGCCGAAGTACATGAGTCTCAGCGTCACGGGCGCTTTCGCGGTCGGCGGAGTGGGTGGCACCGAAGGTCACTACAACACGACCTCGTTTCAGTTTTCCGAGGACTTGAGCCTGGTGCGGGGCGCGCACCAATTCGGATTGGGCGCAAACTGGATTCATTCGGAGATGAATCGCTTATCGAGCTCCAACACTGTCGGTCCATTCGTGTTCAACGGCCAGGTTTCCGGATTGGCATTAGCCGACTTTCTTATTGGAAAACCGTCGCAATTCCAGCAGAGCAATGTCAGCCTCTTCTACCCCAGAAGCCATTATGTGGGTCTCTATTTTCAGGACGCCTGGAAAGCGTCGTCTCGTTTGACGGTGAATGCCGGCGTACGATGGGATCCATATCTGGGTGTCTACAGCAAGCACGGCATTGCAACTCATTTCGATGCGAAGTCGTTCGCGCAAGGCGTGCGCAGCCTCCAGTACACCAACGCTCCGGCCGGTCTTATTCTGCCCGGCGATCCTGGATATCCCGGCAATAAAATGATCACTGCCCGATTGACAAATTTTGCGCCGCGACTGGGAATTGCATGGGACCCGAAAGGCGATGGCCGCATGTCGATTCGGGCAGCGTACGGAATCTTTTTTGATTTGCCTCACCTGCAATACTACGTTGGGATGCCTGGAAGCGCTCCGTTTGCCAGCCTGGTGACACTCCCATTCCCGCCTGGTCTTGAAGATCCATGGCAAAGCTATCCCGGAGGCAATCCATTCCCTCTGTCCATCCATCGTGACATCAGGTTCCCATCATTTGGCTCCTATACCACTCATCCTTTTGATGCTCCCAACACGTATTCCAATCAATGGAACCTGAGCGTTCAAAGACAGCTGGGGACAGACCTGCTGGTATCCGCCAACTATGTCGGAAACAATATTGTTCACCTCTGGACGGGCAACCAGATTAATCCTGCGGTCTACGCTCCAGGAGCAACAACGGGAAACATCAACCAGCGGCGTGTGTTGAATCTGCAGAATCCCGATCAAGGTAGATACTACGGCAGCGTTCAGGCATTGGACCCGAGTGGCACGGCGACCTACGATGGGCTGTTGGTTTCGGTCCAGCGCCGCCACGTCCGTGGACTCACCCTGCAGGGCAATTACACCTGGTCACATTGCATAAGCGACCTCTTGAACACTGAACTTGGAGTTGCCGGTTCGACTTACATGATTCCCAACAACCGAAGGTCGAGCCGCAGCAATTGCCCGACGGCGGACCGGCGCCACATCTTCAGCATGTCGTCGGTGTACGAGATGCCTCAGTTCTCCGACAAAACGTTGCGCGTGATAGCAAGCAACTGGCAAGTGTCCGGAATCGTCAGGATCCTGACGGGAAGCTATCTCACGATGACAACCGGTGTCGACAGTGCTTTAAGTGGACAACCGAACCAGCGGCCCAATCAAGTGTTGCTCGACCCGTACGCTGCCGTGAGGACAGTCGATCGCTGGATGAACCCGGCGGCGTTCCAGCAGCCTGCGGCAGGTGCGTATGGAAATGTTGCGGCCGGCAATATCCTCGGTCCGGGAAGCATTCGCATCGACATGGGCCTGACCCGAACATTCCGGCTCCACGAAAACCAGACGCTTCAGTTTCGCGCTGAGGCATTCAATCTTCCGAACCACGTGAATCCCGGCAACCCGGTAACGGCGCTGAACGACCCTAACTTCGGGCGAATCCAGTCCGCTGCCGATCCTCGAATCCTGCAGCTTGCGTTGAAGTATGTGTTTTGAGAGGGTTGTGCTTCGCCGCGATTCGGGGCAAAATCCACAAAGCAAAAATAAGGCTTCGCATAGGAGGAACGATGAAACGTATTCATGTTGCGGGATTGCTTTGGGCCGCTCTGGCATTTACGGCCACCGCGTCGGCTCAGAACTTGCCGTCGAAATTTGTCATTAGCGGCGAAACTGCGAAGAAGATTCACGATTTCACCACGATCAATCTGGCGACCGCCGAGCGCCTTGCCGAGACATGCACGTTCTTGATAACGACGGTAACCACGTCTACATGCACCGCATGGACGGGCAGGGCTATCTCAACATCGTCACCGCGGAAATGAAGGCGCGCACAGCTCTGCTCGGCCGCGAGTCGAGCAAGACCCGGATGAACCGGGTGATCCAGAATCCGGATACCGAATTGCAGCAGATCCAGCTCGGCCTCTTCCCTAATTCGGGCGGGCTTCCCATTATCGTCAACGACCAATTGATCGGCGCTATCGGCGTGGGCGGTTCGGCACCGCGCGTGGCGCAGGGCTGGAGCGACGAGATCTGCGCGCACAAGGCGATGACTGAAGTGCTCGGGTCGCAGCCGCCGCTGGTGCAGGACTTGCCGCCCCGAGGGGCAGGGAATCGGGGCAACGCGCCGGTCCCGCGCTTCGACCTGCCGCAGAGCGTGGTTCCGCGCTCGTCGCTGCCCCCGGAATTCGTCGTATCGGGGAAGGCCGCGGCGAACATCTTCGATGCCAATCAGATTTCCGGTGAAGCCGCAAAGAAGATCGCCCGGACCTGCCGCGCCTGGGCGGCGGAGCACGGCGGCGCCGCCTCGGTCTACATCATCGACACCCACGGCACCTTCGTCCATCAGGAACGGGGCGACGGCCAGGTCTACACCAACATCCATACGGCCATGCTGAAAGCGCAGACGGCGCTGCAGACGCGCCAGCCGACCTCGATCCGCGCGGCCCAACTGCGCAACGATCCGAGCGGAAATCCGAGGCAGTTGATGCAATTCGGATTCTTCACCAACTCCGGCGGGATTCCCATCGTTGTCGACGGCGAGATGATCGGCGCCATCGGCGTCGGCGGCGGCGCCGGCGGGGGTGACGAGAATTGCGCCATCGAAGGCCTCAAGGCCGCCTTCGGCGAGCACGTGCTATTGCCGACCTATCCGCCGCAGCAAAAATAGGCCGATTAAGCAGCGCTCCCGGGTTCGAGGTAGATCATTTCGGTATTGTCGTCGTAGGCGAAGATTTCGGCGTATCGACCCCAGTCCACAATGATGTTGAGCTGGGGTTCAACCTCTTCGGGCAAGACATCACGTCCCAGTGCTTCCCGGAGAGTGTCTACGGATAGCCGGTTATCTTCGCGTTCCTTTAGTTGGGCGATTAGCCATTGGAAAACCGGCAGCCTTCGGATGCGCACACCGAATATCGACTTTCGTGCAAGCACGCTGGCTTCAGCGAAGGTCTCACCGAGTGGCGTCAATGCGATGTCGCCCTGGGCGATGATCGAGAAACCGAGGAGTTCGGCGGCTTCGGTCAGCCGCAGCAGGTAGTCCGAATCCAGCTTGAGTTCGTCGGCCAATCGAAAGATGTCGATGCGCTTGCCGGGGAACTCATCGACGTGTTCGAGCAGTCCCGTGAGCACGTTGATCTGAATTTCAGGCAACGGGCGAATATGGCCTGTTTCGCCGGGCCGGGAACCGAACTCGACGTGTTCGGGTTGAGTCTGGCCGGCCATCGTGGTGTAAACATGGTCGATCAGCTCGAGGAACAGATGGCTCTTTCGTTGTCTTGGATGCGGCAAAGGAATCTTCAGATCCGCGATCACTCTTCCAGGATCTTTGTCCATGATGACGATCCGGTCCGCCATCGCGACGGCTTCTTCGATGTTGTGTGTCACCATGAGAATGGCTTTTGTAGGAATCGTGCTGCCGGTCCACAGATCGAGTAACTCGCCACGCAACGCTTCGGCACTCAACACATCCAGCGCGGAAAACGGCTCGTCCATGCAGAGGATCTCAGGATTGACGACCATGGCTCGGGCGAATCCGACTTTTTGCCGCATTCCTCCGGACAGTTCGCGAGGATAGGCGGTCTCGAATCCATCGAGACCGACTTTATCGAGCAGATCGAGCGCCCGAGGGGTCGCCACACTTCGAGGTATGCCACGAGCTTTAAGCGCCACTTCCACGTTCTCCTGAACGGTGAGCCATGGAAACAGGGCAAAACTCTGAAAAACGATTGCCGCATGTGGATTCACGCCGCGAAGCGGTTAGCCACGGTAAAACACGCGGCCCTCACTCGGTGCGGTCAGGCCCGAGATAATGCGCAGGAGTGTACTTTTGCCGCATCCCGATGGCCCGAGGAGCGCGACGAACTCGCCTTCGTCCACGCCAAGACTCACGTTCTGAACGGCGACGAACTGGCGCTCCCGTGTGCCATAACGTTGGGTGATGTTTTCGAGCTGCACAATACGAGTCGTCGTACTCGAATGCGTGCTAGTCCATTCGGAATCGTTCTTCGGCCAGGCCATAAAGTCGCCGCCACACAAAGCGGTTAACGAGCACCACAACAAGAACCATCGTCAGTGTTGCGGCAAGAAGCATCGGGTAATTTCCAACGGCGGTCGCAGTTGCTATCGCAGATCCAATTCCGACGACCGATCGCGTTCGTCCGCCAAACTCGGTGTATTCCGCCACAATGCTCGCATTCCATGCGCCGCCGCTGGCGGTGATTAATCCAGTGACGATATACGGAAACAACGCGGGCAAGATTGCGATACGCCATCGCTGCCATCCCTTCAAACCCAAAGCGGCCGCAGTATGCCGTAAGTCCTGCGGCATCGCCGTGACTCCTGCAATGATGTTGAACAGAAGGTACCACTGCGTTCCCATGAGCATCAGCAAGACGGCGATCAGATTCAGACCGCCAGACAGACCGACCAGCCCGAGCATCAGCACGGGGAACAGGGCGGTCGCCGGTACGGAGGCCGCGATTTGCGCAATCGGCTGGGCCCACGAGGCGATCCGTGAGCTCATGCCCATACCAACTCCGGCCGGTATCGTCCACGCCAGGGCGATCAGCATTGCGATGAAGACGCGAAGCGCGGTAGCGAGAATACCCGATGCTATGAGTTTCCAATCACCGGATCCGACTTGAAGAAGCAGGACAACTGCCCGATAGAGCCCAAACAGGAGAATACCCCCGCCCATGAAGAGAAATAACAAGGACCAGCTGTACCGTCGAGGTTCGCTTTCCACCTTCGATTCCATTAGGAAAGCGCGCTCCATTCGATCCTCGACCGGCTGGACTGCGCGGCGCGCAGTTGTGCGAATCCATTGAGAGACGATGGGCGATCTGCGCCAGGCTTCGAGGAACCAGGAATGAGGCCGGGCTTGATCTGTTTCAACTGTTTCCAATTTGAAACGGTCGGACCAGGCCATCAGCGGACGCCACAGTAGCTGGTCCAGAGCAACGATCATTGTCAACAGAGTCGCGAGCCCCCATGTGAGTGCCTGCACGTTGCCGGCATTCGCGGCT
>QHXD01000400.1 GCA_003223895.1 Acidobacteriota bacterium | reverse complement strand
AGGTGGGTACCGTCTGCGGCGTCACTTCCATCGTGGAAGCTTCCCACTGCGTTCCATTCGAGTACCGCAAATGAACCTCGGCGCGGTGCGGATCGAACCCTGTCATGACGGCTTGAATCAAGACGTCACTGCCGCGCGGAACGGTCTGGTCGCCGGGCGTGACTTTGATTTCATATTTATCGATGGCCGGAGGTCTTAGGGTAAAGGCCAGGAGTCTGGCGCTTCCGATCGGGAAGAACAACGACGAGATATAAAGGCTGACCAGAAGTGCCACAGCGAAAATGCCGCTGAGCGCGGCAAAGGTGCTGAACTTCCGCTTGTTCACCTGGTCGCCGAAACGAACGTGCTTAGTCCGATCGAGCGCGTCTTTGGTCAGCAGGTGCACGAAGGCCACCTGTTCCGTTTTAGCTTTATGAACGGCTTCGACGGCGGTCACCAGGCGGTCTTCGAGCCCGGGGTTCTTCTCTTCGACAAATCGGGCAAGTTCGGCGTCCGTGGGTGTCCGCCGCAAAGGCATCACCAGCACCCTTACGACCGTGAAGACAAAGGCGGCAACGAGACCAAGCCTCAAGGCAATTACTGCCCATGACGGAAGGTTGGCGGAATCCGCCACCGTCAGTCCGATCAGCAGCGAGACGACCATGACTCCCAGGACCCACGCCAGTCCTCGGACCCACAGAAATGCCTTCCATCGGCTCCTTACAAGCGCGATCTTTTTGAGCAACTCTTCGTTTGGTCTCATCGGATCTCCCTCGCGGGCGTAAAACCCGCGCTACGTTTTAGCGTACCTTCTATTCGCTATATAAATTTCCGCTATACCCGCCAATAAAGCAATCAATAAGAGATACCACCACCCAGTTTGTCGCCGGGCGTAATCTTCCTTCTCTTCCTCCCCGAAGAAACCGGCCTGCTGGGCCTCGCCCTGGGTGCGCTGGACGCTGGCCAGAAGGTCTTCCGGAGGCATGGTTTCCAGATTGCTTTCAGCGGACGGCGGATTGACTGCGACGCGCTTGGTATCCGGCCCGATCCGAATTTCATAAAAGCCCGGCATCACCGGCGTAAAGAACCGGATTTGCCCGGCGGTCAAGTCGCCCAGCGCCTGCCTGTCGCCATTCGGATCGATAACGGCCGCTGCTGAATTTTCCAGTCCGCCGGCCACCGGTATACTCTCGCCAAGCGCGTACCAGCCCCGGCTTTCGTTGTACCGGGACAGATACTTGGTTATCTGGTGAAAAAGCGGGAGGAACGACGTCTTCACGGGAAGATCGTTCCACGCAGAATAATCCACCGTTGAATTGAATACGATCAAGCCATGGTCTTCCTTAGACGATTCGATCATCGCCGGCTGGCCATCGTCATACTTGGCCAGGACGGTGGCGCCAGGCTTGGCTTCCATCTCAACGTATACAAAGAATTGAGCGCTGTTCAGCGCGAGCTTGGTGCTTTTCTCGAACGGCAGGAAGATGCTGTGATTGCGATCGTAGGTTGTCAGTGAGACGGACGGCCTTCCCCGGTCTTTGGTGACGAAGATCTGCTTTCCTACCTTGACAGGCAGCTTCGCATAGCCATTCCACCATGCGGCATCGGAGTTCTTGCCCAGAATGACGATCTGACCCTGGCCGGCTTTCCTCATTTCGTCCATGCGCTCGCGCACCTTGTCCTGCAGCCGGGCGGCATCATTAATGACCAGCACTTCATGTTTCGCAATCTCTTCAGGCGAAACCGCGGAGGCCGGCATGATGGTCACTTCATAGGGCAGCTCGGGCGCCGACGTGTAGGCCTGGCGCAGGTACAGGCTCTGCTTCGCTCGTCCTGAGTCCACCACAAGGACATTCAGCTTTTCACGCCGTTCGAGCGCGAACAGGAAATCGTTGTCCAGCGGCAGGGGATCTTTGGCTTCGACGGTCACTCTTCCTTTTGAAAAGCCAAGCGGCAGATCGAATCCGGTAAACTCCGCGAGGGCCGTCAAATTCGGCTGAATAGTGACGGTTTTGCGGGCAACTTCCTTGTCATTCAGACTTATCGAGACCGGAACGCTGACGGCTTCACTTCTATTGTGATTGTGGATGCGTGCGACGATGCGTCCGTTATAGGTGCGCGTGAAACTCGTCTGATCCACGATCACGCTGTCGATTCCGACATTCTTTGGATTCTCGACCCCGAGATTGACAGTCTCTGTCTTTACATCCGTGCCGATGACGCTTTCCCGGCTCGAACGATTCCAGCCATTTCTCTGGAAATCCGAAATCACGACGAGCTGCTTTCGAGAGCCGCCCAACTGGCTGAGGATGCGATCTGCCAGAGTAAACGCCTCGTAGTAGCGAGTCCCTCCGAATGACGGCTCCAGTGTGTCGATGGCCCCCTTCAGAGCATTCTTGTCCGAAGAAGGCATCGAGAGCACCTTTGCACTTTCGTTAAATGCGATGAGCGCAGTGCGATCACCGGCGCGCATTGCATCGATGCGCTTGCGGGCTTCCGATTTGAGCCGGTCGAAATTGTCGCCGTACCGCATGCTGTACGAGTTGTCGAGCAGCAGCACAGTGCCGTTGTTCTGATTCCCGTTGGCCGTCGGCTGCGACGGCTGAGTCAGGAAGGGCCTCGCGAAAGCGCCCACCAGCAGCGCCAGGATCAGCAGTCTCAACGCCATCAGCAGCAGGTTCTTGATCTTCTGCTGGCGGATCGATCGCTTCGGCACCTTCAAAAGGAACATCAGCGAGCTGAATGGAATGATCTCCGACTTCTCGCGGCGCACGAGGTGAATCAACACCGGGATGGCCAGCGCCAGAGAGCCGATCAGGAAGAATGGGTTTAATAAAGACATAAATTAATTCAGGAAGCCAGAAGCCAGAAGCCAGAAGCCAGAATAGGGAACCGGCAAATTGCGGGATCTGTCCCTGCATCTGCCGCGTTCCCCATTCTGGCTTCTGGCTTCTGGCTTCTGGCTTCCAGCTTTCTCATTGGGTTTTGATCCTTGCCGCCAGATATGAAAACAGCCCGGTGTCCAGCGGCTTGCTGGTGTCCATCAGCACGTAATCAATCCGCGATCCGGAAAGCTCTTTTCTAATCTCCTTCATGTGGCCTTCGAGGATCGACAGATACTGCGTACGGAGGTACTCCGGAATGACATGCAGCTTCCGCTTGGTTTCCATGTCTTCGAACTGCGCCATGTCTTCGAAAGGAAAGGTCAGCTCGAAGTTGTCCATGATGTGAAAGACAATAATGTCGTTGCCCTTCGATTTGAGCTGTTTTGCGGATCGTCATACAGATCCGAAATCAAACCGATCAGGCCGCGGCGCGTGAGGTATTCGGCCAGAAAGCGCAGCGGCTTCCTGAATTCCGTTTCCAGGCTGGGCTGGATGCGATCGATCTCCGCAAGAATATTCAGAATCTGCCCGCGGCGGCGGCTCGCGGGGAGATGAGTGCGAATTTCCGTATCGAACGTCAACAGCCCCACGCCGTCCCGTTGCTGGTACGCGAAGTAGCTGAGGCAGGCGGCCAGAATGCGCGCATAGTCGATCTTCTTCACCTCGCCCGAGCCATAGTTCATGGATCCGCTGATGTCCAGCAGCACCAGCACCTTGGTATTGGTCTCACCTTCGTACAGCTTCACGTACAGCTTGTCCGACCGGGAAAAGACGTTCCAGTCGATCCGCCGGATTTCATCACCGGGCCGGTACTCGCGGTATTCCGCGAAGTCCACACTGAAGCCCAGGTACGGCGAGCGATGCAGGCCATTGACGAAGCCTTCCACCACCGAACGCGCAACCAGCTCCAGGTTCTGGATCTTCATCAGAACCCTGGGATCGATGAACCGATTTTTGGGCTGTTCTGCTACTGGTGAACTCATTAATCCTTCAAACCGGAGGCCGGTACAGGCACGTGCTGCAGCAGACGGCGGATGATTTCTTCCGACGTGATGCCTTCGGACTCCGCGTGGAAATTAGTCAGCAGGCGATGCCGGAACACGGGATACGCGAGCGACTGAATGTCTTCGACCGCGACATTGTAGCGCCCATGGATCAACGCCCTCGCCTTCGCGCCAAGAATAAGGAATTGCGACGCGCGCAGGCTGGCGCCGTAGTTCAGGTACTGCTTGATGAAGTCCGCCGCATTGTCGCCTGACGGCCGGCTCGCGCGGGCAAGCTGGACGGCATAGCGGGTCACAGATTCGGCGACCGGCATTTTGCGGACGAGCCGCTGGAACTCGATGATCTCGGCACCGCTGATCGTCTTTTCGAACTCAACGGTGCGCAGCGATGTCGTCTGGTTCACCACCTGGATTTCTTCCTCTTCGTTGAGGTAGCCGATGATGATGTTGAACATGAAACGGTCGAGCTGCGCTTCAGGCAGCGGATATGTGCCTTCCAGCTCGATGGGGTTCTGCGTGGCCAGAACATAGAAAGGCTTTTCGAGGATGTACGTATTTCCTTCGATGGAGACCGAACCTTCCTGCATCGCCTCCAGGAGCGCGGACTGCGTCTTGGGAGGCGTCCGGTTGATTTCGTCCGCGAGAATAATGTTGGCGAAAATCGGCCCTCTGACGAACACGCGAACACGCTTTCCGGTCGCGCGGTCTTCTTCGATGATTTCCGTTCCCGTAATGTCCGCGGGCATCAAATCCGGCGTGAACTGGATGCGTTTGAAGTTGAGATGCAACACCTGGGCCACGGTCGCGATCAACAGCGTCTTGGCCAGACCGGGAACGCCCGTAATAATCGAGTGCCCGCCGGTAAGCATCGAGATCATGACCTGGTCCACCACTTCCTTCTGGCCGACGATGATTTTGCGAACCTCGTTATCAATCCTCTTTAAGTCCGTATGAAAACGTTCAACAACTTCGAGTTCCTTCTTTTGTTCAACGGTCAGTTCCACGATTACCTCACAATTTTTAGTAATAACTCCTGGGCCGGCTGGTATGAAGGCGCGATCTCCAGAGCCTTCATCACATTCCTTCGTGCATCCGGACGGTTACCCGCCCCGAAATTGGATTCCGCCAGCTTGTAGTAAGCACCTGCGCGATCGGGCGAGTTCAACGCAATCAATGTTTCGAACTCGCGGACGGCGGGCGCGAATTGCTTTTGCGACAGCAGAAGCTCGCCGAGCTTCTGATGGGCCGCCATATCCAGCGGACGGATATATACGGTTCCTTCAAGCGCATGCCTTGCGCCGGCGTTATCTCCCTCTTCCAGGAGCAGGTCGGCCAGCTTCAGACTGGCAGCGTAGCCGGTTTCCGAATACGTCAGAAACTTCTTGAGCGTATCGACGGCGGCCTTCTTATTCCCTTTCTTCAGGTACGCATCGGCAAGCGGCTCATATGCATTGTGCTCGTCCGAGTACTCGGGATACATCTCGACGGCGCGGTCCAGAATCTCGATGGCCTTGTCCACGTCGCCCTTCGCCAGCGCTTCCTGGCCCTGGCCCATAAGTTCGGTGAATGCCTTCACTTCAATACCCTTCACCCTGTCATCCACCCAGGCGAAGAACTGCTTGTCGAAGTCGTCGAGGCTTAGATTCAAAGCTTCTTTGAAGACGTCGGCTGTGCTCTTCCCATCTTTGTACAGCGCGAGCATTCGCTTGATCGCGGGAAATCCGAATTTCTCCTCGATGTAATCGCAGACGAGCGACGCCTGGTAATACGACACAAGGACCTGTTCAGGAAACTTGGGCCGGATAAAGCCGTTGTTCAACTCGGCGGTCGACAGAAGCTTCTTGGCCTTGATCGCGTTCAGATACTCGAGCTTGAGGTCGTCTCCCCAACCCGGGAATCCTTTGCGCTCTTCGAATACGGACAGGCCTTCCGAAAACCAGCGAGGAATCTTGTGATTCGTGATTTGAAGAGTGATCACGTGAGTGAATTCGTGCCAGAGCGTACTGCCCCAGTTGAACGTATCGGGTTTCCGCGCCGACGGCGAGTCCATCACGAAAAGTTTTCCGAAGCAAACGCCCAGCGCCGGGATGCCCGGCAGACCGAGTGTACGTACGGCAAAGTCCGCGTGGTCCGGGTACATTTCAAAGGAGATCGGGCCTTCGGGTTTGAAATCGTATTTTTCGGTCAGCGTTTTCCACGCCCGTTCAAGAAGCTCGGTCACATAAGGCCGGAGCACGGCGCTTTCTTTCTTGTGCAGCTTGACTTTGAAATTGGGGATCTCATAGCGGTCGAAATTCACGAGGCTGTCCATGAGCTTGAGCGTGTTGTGCGTCAACACGTTGAACGCGTCACCCTTGGCTGCCGCTTCGAGCGTCGCCTGCCCGTCTTCTTCCGCGCCGACCCTCAACTGATTCACACCGAGGATGCTCATCGCCTTCCAGTCACGCGGATTCAAGCGAAGGGCTTCGCGCGCAAAATCCACCGCTTCCTTGTAAAGCCGCAACGACACGCAGGCGTCGGCGAGCGTGTCGTACAGCTCACTGTAAGCCGGATTGATCTCGAGGACCTGCTTGACGTAGTTGTTGTATTCGTCCTTTTTGTCGCGCAGGAAGTTGATGGATGCCATCATGCTGAGCGCCTGCACCGACCGAGGATTCACGGCCAGCGCTTTGGCGATACTCTCTTGCGCTTTGTCGTACTGTTCGGAGTCGATGTCCTGTTCGGCCACCAGCAGGTGCGCATCGATAAAGTTCGGATTCGTTGCGAGCGCCTTCTGAACTTCTGCAAGCGCCACCTCGGGTTCCGTCAGCACCAGATTCCTGGCCCTGCCGACATGAGCCTCCGGCATGTTGGGATCGATCATCAGCGCATCGCCATAGCTGGCCAGCGCTTCAGGCTCGTTGTATTTCTCGGCCAGTAAATCGCCCCAGGCCGCGAAGGCGTCCGCGTTCCGGGGATTGCCCTGCGTCGCAAGCTTTAAAACATCGTTGGCGTCATGAAAGTATTCGGTCGCTGCCATGGCCAGCGCCACATAGAACTGATCGTTCGGAGAACGAACACTCAGACTCTGGAAGGCGGCGATGATCTTGTCGTAGATGCCTTTCGCTTCGGCACGCTTGCCCGTGTCGTCCAGGACACTGGCCTTTTCATACTGGGCCGCGATGGCGACATTGGGAGAATTCTGAATGGTATTCAAATGCGCCAGCGCGCGATCGAAGTTGCCTGTCAGATGATTGATACGTCCGGCGGCCAGACGGATCGGCCCCGCATTGGCATGGGTCATCGACCATGCTTCGAATTTGTCACGCGCCACGGTGTATTCACCCTGGCGGATCCAGGAGTAATACAGGCTTTCCACAACCTGTGGATCGACGTTTCCACCGGCGACAGCCTGTTCGAGCCGGGCCGCGGCCTCCTTATATTTTCCCGTTCGCGCCTGTTCGATCGCCGTGGGCACATCGGTCTGCCAGAGAGCGCCGCAACTGAGAAGGAGAACTGGGAGCAGGAACAGAGAAACCAGTTTTCCTTTCATTTCTTCTTCTCCTGTTGATTGATTGCCTGATTCTTCAGTGCCAGTTGCACAAGGAGTTCTTCCAGCATCTTGTCGTAGTCCGCTTCCGGTATGCCGCCCTTGTTGAG
>QHXD01000399.1 GCA_003223895.1 Acidobacteriota bacterium | reverse complement strand
CTGGTGGATACACACGCCGTTGGTTCTCAGGCATGATGGGCCTCCAATCTCGTTTTGGTGTGAGAGGTATATTCGCGCACCCGCCTGTGTTGGCGCAAGGATTCAGAAACTGGAATTTGGGTTGGCCTTCTTGAGAAATTCAGCACTCGCCAGACCACAATTCGAGGGGAAGTCCCACACCCGATGACGTTGAGGTTCGCAGGAAAGCCGAAGAAGACGAAAAACGTCGGACGTTTCGCCCCTGATTCTTTTCTGACCAGACTAGATCGATCAGCACGGAGGCGTTGCTATGGGATCAGATGAGCCAATCTCATGATCAGAATGAATATCAGTGCTTACGAGCCGTCGCTTTGGTTGTGACTATCACTTAGACTGAAGTTCACCTCAATGACAAGCTTGACCGGAACGGCCTGACCGTTAAGTTTGCCGGGCTCGAAGCGCCACTGTTTCACGGCATAAATAGCGTTTCGATCCAGTTGCCTGTCCAGACCGCGGCGAACGTTGACACCGGTAATCGTTCCATCGGTTTGAACAATGCCTTCCAACAAAACAGTTCCCTGGATTCGCGATTGCCGCGCCGCATCGGAAAATTCAGGATCAACGTGCGCCATGACGTTTGGCAGGGTAACGCCAGTACCCGTTCCGTATGTCTCCACCTGCGGTTCCGCCAAAAAAGGCGCGACGGCCATTTCTTTAGCCGCCGCCGTCTCCTGCGTCCGCGGTAGCGCCGTCAATGGGAACGTCATAACGGCAATCCACGCTACCGATCCCAAAAGGATGGTTATCGAAATATAAGAAAATAGCAGGCGAGCCCGGGAAATCGGATGATCGTCCAGAAGCGAAAACATCCGTCTTGCCAGATGACTCCTGAAGAACAGCGGCGCAGGCATGGACCCAGCCTCAGAATAACCCCCAGCCATAGTCAGCAGTGCCTCGAGGTAGGGTTCGCGCGCGCCTGTGAGAAGGACGACCTGCGAGTCGATGAGTTGCTCTCGCGCAAGTCGGATATGGCTGAGCAGCCACCAAATTGCAGGATGAACCCAGAAGCAGGCTCCGAACAATTCTTCACATACATTGATCAGCCAATCGTTCTGAAGAATGTGAAGGAACTCATGGCAGAGGATCGCCCGCTGCGCTTCTTCTTCCAATGACAGAAATGATGCCGGTAAAAGAATCGTTCGATGCAGCCAGCCAACGGTCGCCGGTCCAATTTCGTTGGCGGATACAGCGATGACGACTTCGGGGTCGATCAGGCGACACGCTGATAAAACCGATTCCTTCGGAATCTGCAATGGGACCGCCGATGTCGTGTAGCGATGAATTCGCAAAAGACCGGTGAGAAAGAAGCCGACTTTAATGAAGATTCCGCCAAGCAAGAGCCAAACAGCAATTCCATTCCAGAATGCATCGAACTGCTGAAACGGCATTTCATCCCTGAAGACTGAGTGGCCGGCCTGCGCGCCATTAAAGTTCGGATTGACCCATGGTTGGAGTAGTGGGAGTCCAAGGCATGCAACAAGTAAGGCGTAGCAGTACACAAGATGGGAACGCGGATGACGAATCCGGAAGATTTTTGGCAGAACCGCTCCGACGCAGGCGACGGCCGACACTTGTACAAACCACGATAGGAAGTTCTCGAAGGATAAGGCCAGGATCATGGTTTCCTCTGTCGCTTCTTCATGAGTAGCCGAATCTCGTCGAGTTCCGCGCGATCGATCTCCTTGTTTTCGACGAGGTGCATCAGAAGGGGCTTCGCCGAACCGTCAAAAACCCTCTTTACAAATTCGCGAACCATGTTGCCGACAACCTCACCCTGAGACTCCGTCGGACTGTAGACGTAGGCTCGATCGCGCAACGTCTTAGCCAGCCGGCCTTTTTGCTCGAGTATCCCCATCATCGTCATGACAGTCGTATAAGCAATCTTGCGGCTCTTGAGCAGCTCCTCGTAGACATCGCGTACTGTCGCGGAACCGTGTTGCCACACGATCTTCATGATTTCGAGTTCCTGATCCGTCAGTATCGGCTTCTTGTTCTTCTTCACTTTGTACCCTATCTCAGGTTGAAGCTGACCTCGACATTCATGTACGCCGCTACAGGTTTGCCGTTCCTGCGGGCCGGTTTAAACTTCCATTGGAGAACGGCGTTCATCGCATTTTGATCTAATCCAAATCCGATTCCGCGCACGATCTTCATCACTTGAACCGAACCATCTTCACGAATAATTGTGTTCAGAACGACGGTTCCCTGGAATCGAGCCTTGCGGGCCTCTTCTGAATACTCAGGCAGCACTTCGTTAACCAGGATCGGAGCGGTAATACCCCCGCCGATGTGGAACACTCCGCCACAGCATCCACCATCTTCGCCCGGACCTGCACCGGGTCCATGGCTATCGCCAACGCCATGTCGTTCCCCATCGCCAACCCCGAAGTCGGCGCCTCGGCCCGGAGAAGGCGGTCCTGCAATGCCATCGGGATCGCCAATGGTTAAGAGTTTCAGCTGTGGCAAGGATAGGAGCTGAGGGGCTACTATCGACGGCTCAACAATCAATGCCGCGTCAACCGCCTTTGGCGGCTCAGGCTCCGGCGGTACCAACTGTTTGTCTGCAGCTCTTGGTAATTTCCCCAGCGATGCGGGCGCTAGTGCATGCCGTCCTCCTCCGCCTCCTCCGCCTCCTCCGCCGGCCATCGCCTCCGCCGGAAGAATTAACCGGCTCGGCGCATAGAGTGCGACATGGATCAGACCTTTTGGGAACCGCTTTGGGGCAGTTGGTCGCGGGATCAGCGCCAGAGTAATTATCGATGCGTGCAAGAAAACAGATAGTAGCCTTGGTAGACGCGCATCGTGGGTGGTCTCCGATAACAACGTTAGATTCATCCGACAACACCTCAAAGAGTAATTAGTACTAATCTATTAGTACGAAGACTGGCCTCATGTCAACCAAGAATTTGAAGGTCGCGAGCGGCGGAAAATTCGGATTTGCCTGTTGGCGAATATTCCTCAAGAACAAGAAGTTCGAACAAACCACTAGCGGTGATGAAAAACGGGTAATGTGAATCCGAGCAGGACGTCCCACTGATTTTGAATTCTCACACTGTTTCCCGCCCATCGCCTGTATCGAATCTGTGGATTTAACGTGAAATGCGAGCGCACCAATGAAAAGCCGGCAGTTTTTAATGTTCGCCGAAAGACGCCAGATAGACGCCGCCGGCATGCGCCGCGTTTGGAGTATCGGCACCGGGCGCGCCGGCCGCCACGAGGTCGCCGCGGATCGCGACTGAGGCGCCGAACCTATCGTTGAACGCCGCGTCGTTGGCGGTGAGCTTGGACTCCTGGATCGAGGGGCTCCCGACGGGTTTGAACACGTAGACCGAGCCTGAATCTGACGCTGCCGCCGAATCGCCAGTCGGCGCCCCGACCACGACAGTATTGCCGCTAATAGCCACCGACGTGCCGAACTGGTCCAAGGCGTTCGCGTCGTTGGCAGTGAGCTTCTGATCCTGGTTCCAGACGACTCCAGTGCGCAGGAAGGTGTATGCAGAGCCCGATGCGTTTCCCGCATCATCGTCCCACGGCGCGCCAACTACGATGGCGCCGCCGCTGATCGCGACCGAGTTGCCGAAAAGGTCGAAGAACGCCGCGTCGTTGGGGGTGAGCTTAGCCTCCTGGATCCAGAGGCTCTCCGCGGGTTCGAACACATAGGCTGAGCCCGAATTCGCCGCTGCCGCCGAGTCGCCAAGCGGCGCGCCGACCACGACCGTATTGCCGCTAATAGCAACCGAGCAGCCGAACGCGTCGTAAGGCGCTGCGTCGCCGGCGGTGAGTTTCTGCTGCTGGCTCCAGACCCCGCCGCTGCGGACGAACACGTAGGCCGCGCCCGATGAGAAAAACGGATACGAGTTGTGGCACGCGCCCACCACAATGGCGTCGCCATTGATGGCCACCGCCCAGCCGAACACGTCGCGGGGATTCGCATCGCTGGCAGTCAGTTTTTGCTGCTCCCTCCAGGTCCCTCCGCTGCGGACGAACACGTAAGCAGAGCCCGATACGGTCCCCGCATCATCATCCCACGGCGCGCCAACCACGACGGTATCGCCGCTGATGGCGACCGCGGTGCCGAACCCGTCGTAGGGCGCCGCATCGTTGGCCGTGAGCTTTATTCCGCTGTCAACAAGCGCTCGATCGACTGGGGCGCCTTTATCGGTAGTAGTACCGACCTGCGCCAGGCTGATTTCCGGACCGGCCACGATTGCCAGCACTCCAGCGACGCCAACGATTCTCAAAAAGCTCGGCGCTCTAAGTGTCATATTCACTCTCCTTCTCGAATCCTTAAAAGGCGGTAATCCGGAACGAACCGGGTCCAACATTCAGGAGTCTATGCTGCACTGAACTTGATTCACAATGGGGCGTAAACCTCCGGTCAAATGGGGAATATTCCCCATATCTGGATATCGGGATCGTGGTGCGCTGGTTTATGCGATATCGGGCACGGTCGATGGCGCGTTGGCCGATCACATACTGAAATTTTGATCAGCGACGTCCACTGGAGAATCCTGAAGATCCAGGAGCCCGTCAGGATCTACGTAAAGCGGTCGGCAGCCACAAACAACAATAACTGACGGAATTCCTCCTATTTGCGGAATTCGATCCAGTCCTTTTTGTCGCGCAGCGACTTCTGTTCAAAGTCCGTCTTGAAGCGGTCCTCGCAGGCGAATCCGGGAATGTATTGCCAGTCTGGAGTCAGTTTGTAGACTTTCTTTGCTGTCCAGGGCTTCGTAAACGCCTTGGGGTCTTCGAACCGGAACTCGATCT